>JAKBSB010000002.1 GCA_021845155.1 Thermoplasmata archaeon | reverse complement strand
CCATATGCCTGTACCTCTCATCTATTGCCAGAATAAGTATCCTGGCCTCAGTCTGTGAAAACTTGGATCCTACAAGAAATCCCACAACTTTTTCGTTCAGGGTGTAGACAAAAAAGCCTTCTGGCCATGTCTGGAACAGGTCCATAAAAAGGCTTCCCGAGTAGTACTCCGAAAGTGATTTTCCTGCAATTTCAAGTATCCTGTCCACATCTCTGACATTGAATGTCCTGACAGTTCCAATATCTGAATTTGTGGTTACCATATATTATATGTTCCTCTCATTTCTTCATGAATTTATATATTACGGTGATCTCATTCGTTTTGTTTCAATTTCTTTATTCTCCTGATCTCACGATTGTATGCATCCGCAATTTCCGTAAATCCGATGGTGCCTAAAACATCCATGTCACTGTCCACCACAACAAGCTTACCGCTGGGTACCTTTGTGAGGATGTCAAGTGCGTCATGGATGTTTTCCTGGGGAGATATGGTTTCCGGATCCGGATTCATATAATCGCGTACAAGGGACGTGGAATAATCCACATCTCCCGGAATCCCCTCTATTGAAAGGAGACCGTTTAGTTTTTCGTTCTGCTTTACAACCACACTCTTCGTTTTTGAACCCCTTATGATTTCAATGGCTTCCTTAATAGTCTGTTCCGGTTCCACAAAAGGATAATCACTTCTCATGGCGTCTGAGACAGGAACATCGTCCATTATTGGTTTGTCGTACTCAAGTTTGTGTGCAGGAGAAGCTGCCCTGTCTTTAACCTGGGCACTGTAGATGGAATTTTTCATTCCCGATACGAAATAGGCGACAGTTGTAGAGAGCATGAGGGGAAGGAAAAGAGCAAATCCACCTGTCATCTCCGTACCCATTATTAACACTGAAATTGGGGCCTTGGAGACACCACCAAAGAATGCTATCATGCATACGATTGTAATTTCCGTAACATTGAGAAATGGAAAGAACGGGTGGATCACTATGCCTATGGCTGCACCCATGAAAGCCCCGGTGACTATTCCAGGTGCAAACACGCCTCCCGATCCACCGGATCCGATTGTGAAGGATGTTGCAACAATTTTCAGGAAAAACAATATTATAAGGAGGTAAAGTGGCAACAGTACGAGATTATTGTAAAAGATCTGCTGGACCCAGCCGTAACCCAGGCCAAGAACCTCAGGGAAGAACATTGCAATTATTCCTACAATCAGTGCACCAATTGCGGGCCTGAAATATTTCGAAACACGTTTCATTCTGGAAAAGAGTTTCTGGACACCATAAAATACCCTCACATATAATATTCCGCCAAGTCCGGCCAGAACGCCAACCATCAGGTATACTATGAGCGCCTCAGGATGGGAAAAACCGAGTAATGTGTTCTGTGGAATTGTAAATAGTGGTACATAATGGAAAGGATATGCGAAAATAGAATATCCAACAACTGAAGCTATTATGGCTGGAATCAGTGCCTCCACTTCAAAATCCTGCCTGTAAAGAATTTCAGTGCTCAGAAGGGCACCCCCAAGGGGAGCCATGAATATGCTACCTATGCCTGCCCCTATTCCAGCAGCCATTGCAATCCTTCTGTCATGGTCACTCATCCTGAATGTATCGGCTATAAAAGAACCAAAGCCAGCTGCAATCTGTGCGGTGGGGCCCTCCCTGCCAGCACTTCCTCCAGACCCTATGGTCACGGCCGAGGCAACCAGCTTGATAATGGGTATTCTCCTTCTTATCTTACCGTTGTTCTCATGAAATGCCCTGATGGCGGCATCTGTCCCATGTCCTTCCGCCTCAGGGGCAAACCTGTAGACTATAAATCCAGACAACAGTCCACCAATCACCAGTGAGACTGGAATGAGCAGCATCCTGTAATGGCCTATCACGTAGTTTGGAACACCTCCAGAAACACCACTTACAGGTGGCGTGAAGCCTGTTAATGGAACAAGGAGATAGTCAGTTACAAGCTTGATGCTGAAGTAAAGGACAAGAGAACCAAAACCGGCAATTATGCCTATAAAAATGCCAACGACGATCCATTTGGCTGTGCTCTTGGAAAGCAATAATCTGTTTATTTTACTTAAGATGTTCCTGCCTTCCCGCATTCAAACTCGACTCCATAAAAGACACTCATAATAATTTTGCTACACACCGGGCTAAACGAAAGTTTTCATGTACTGTTTATTCCAGATATATTCCTGAAAAAATCCATAGAGTCTTTCAGTGGGTCCTGTGACAACTTCATTTCGGGTATGTATTTCTTAAAATATCTGGCCCTTTTGTCCAGTATCATTGCCATCCCTATATCGTTCTCATTTCTTATGAGCCTCCCTATCTCCTGTTTGATCTTTATTACGGTGGGGTATGTTACAGCATATTCCCAGCCCTTCCTGAAAACCCGATCATAGTAACGGTATATGGAATCCTGTTTGGCATCAGGCCTTGGGTAGGGAATTCCGGCAATTATCACAAACTCAAGCTGGTTTCCCGGAAAGTTCATGCCTTCAGCTATCCTTCCTCCAGAAACTGCAAAAAGTGTTCTTCCACCCTTCCTGAAATTACTTATCATATCCATGAGATCCGACTGCGTCTTTCCCCTCTCCTCCACCATGATGCGCGACGGAAATCCCATGGAGTATATCCTCTGCAGAACATTGTAAGATGGGAAGAATACTATGGTATTTCTTCGTATTTCAGATATTAAGCTTTTTATCTGTTCATAAAGCCTTGATGCACCCGTGGCATCAAACTCATCGTACTTTGTTGTGGTGCCATCATAATACATCACTGAAAGATGATCCCTTGGAAACATATATGGTATCACCTTGCTGGACGAGTCCTGAAAACCGGTAACATTCAGATACACGTCAATTGGGCTCAGCGTTCCAGACATATGTATTGTTTTTGATTCTCTCAGTGGAATGAGCAGAACAGACGGGTCCATGCAGAACGCTTCAACCTGTCCATTTCTCTGCCTGGAAAGCACTGCCACAAACTTTTCTTCATCCACTGTTTCCCAGGACATCAGGTAATTTGAAAGTGTGAATACCGACGATCTTGGAACATGTCCCTTTTTCTCCTTCTCTTCCGCAATAAATTCACCAAAAATACTCAGGTATGTGATGAGGTTATTGTATTTCTCGGAAGACATGGAGTTTGCAATCATCATGTTTTCCCTGAGTTCCTGGAATTTTATCCGTACCTCTTGCTTTTCCCCCATGCGATCCCGTATCAGATCCATTATGGTGTTTCTCAGCATCTCCATGAGATCTGTAGATCGTATTCTTTCCATAAGCTCAATATCCCCATAATCCAGGCTCTCTTTCTCAGCTGAATTTATGAGGTTTATGGAGATTCTGAAAGATGATGCGTTTCTGGCAAGATCGGGAAGGTTATGGGCTTCATCCAGTATGATTATCAGTTCTTCTCTTGATACGCCCCAGTGACTCAGAAAGCGGTTTGCCACCCCATAATTGAGGAAGAATGCGTAGGGTGCTATGACCAGGTTTGCCTCCTTCAGTGAGAATTTCACGGACTCATATGGGCAGAGAAGGTTCTCCTTTCCATAAGCGTAAAATTCCTCGGCAGTGGGAAGCTGGGAGAATAGATACTGTGAGGTTGCCGGGTCCCTGACCTTCCAGTTGAAATAGTGGCATGCTTCCTTATCCCCCTCCATAACTTTCTTCTTTCGCATGGAGCAGAATCTGGAAAGCGATTCAGAATCGAATTCTCCCTCGTTCTCAAGTTCCCTGTACAGGGGGCACATATTTCCCCTTCCCTGGATCACAACAGCTTTTATTTCTCGGTTTCCTATGGACCTCAATTCGGCGATTACCTGTTCCTGCTGTGAATTGGTTCTGGTGAGGTAAAGGATTTTTTTTCCCTGATTCTCGTTTGATCTTATTGCAGAAAGAAGGCTCATTATTGTTTTGCCGGAACCAGTTGGTGATTCAATGGCAACGGACTGTCTCTTCCTCAGTTCATCAACAACAAATTCTATTATGCTCTTCTGGTAGTCCCTCAGTCCATATTTTTCAACCAACACAATCACAAATGGAAATATCCGGTTTCAGGTTATTTTATTTTCTCAAGAAGCATGGCCTTTCTCTGATTCAACAGGTCAGGATCAGGGACATATCTGGAGGCTTCTTCCAGTGATTCAAGCGCTTCCCTGTATTTTTGCATTTTTTCAAGCAGCTCTGCCTTTACCAGGTGATACTGGTAATTCTCGGGAACGAGCTGTATTGACCTGTTGATGTCCATGAGCGCTTCCTGGTATTTTTTCATATGGACCAGAAGTTCATGTCTTCTGTAGACGAATATCTGATCCATGGAATTCAGTCTAACAGCTTCACCGTAATCTCTCAGTGCTTCTTCCAGCTTGTTCTTTTTCCATAAAACATTTCCCCTGTTGTAATAATAATCAGGGACATCCTTCTCCAACTCTATGGCCTTTGTAAAAGAGGCCTCAGCATCATCCAGATCCCCAAGATCTTCCTGAGCTGCACCCAGGGCATTGTAATAATCTGCATGATCCGGAAGCAGTGAGATAGATTTTCTATAGTCTTCTACTGCCTGCTCCAGCATTTTAAGAGAGTAATAAGCCAGTCCACGGTTGAAATAATAATCAGGCTCATTTCCTATAACTTTTATGGCCTTGGTAAACTCCTTTACTGCCTCTGGGTATTTTGCCAGGTTAAAGTAAGAAATTCCTCTCTCATTGTAATCGTCAGCTAATTCATCATTATCCCTTGGTTTAAAGTTGCTTGGCACGAACATATAATTCAGGATAATATATGAACATTAACTATTTCTGGAGGTCACAATTCCAGCGTTTTGTTTTTCACAGAAGAGAGTATATTCTGGTAAGTTTTCCACTTCGTTCTCACGATCTGCGATATATCAACATTATTTTCAAGTGATTCACGTATAAATCTTGTTGTTCGTGGGTCTGAAGGATAACCTGATCCCATATCCCCATATTTTCCGGAGAGCTTCTTAATCTCACGATCCCTTATGACCTTGGCCACAATGGAGGCTGCCGATACAGAGGGATAGATAGAATCAGCCCTGTGCGCACAGAAGACTCTTTTCCCGCTCTTTTCACTGAGAGATCTGCTCAGTCTTTCAGGCTTCACATCAAAGGAATCAACGTAGACATCACATTCTGCATCTTCCAGAAGTTTAAGGGCAAAGTGTTGTTCAATGTCATTGAGAGTAATCCTCTCCATCATACTGTTGATCTCAACTGGACTTATTACAACAAATGACCTCCTGGTAGCAAGATCACTTATACGGTCGAACAGCAGTTCTCTACGATCTGGGCTTAACTCCTTTGAATCTCTGACTCCGGCGTTTCCAAGCATTTCAGGGCTACCGCATATCATTGCCATGACCATGGGCCCAATTACCGGACCTCTGCCAGCTTCATCTATTCCGCACTGGCACACTTTCACAAAAGAGTAATCATTCAAATTCTATCTCCCTATCATTCTCCAGAGAATGTAAACTTTGCCTTCCATTTTTTACAAAAACATGTCATTTATCAGGTTCGGATCTTTCCAGTTCATTCTGTATAGAAGAGTCGGACAAAAATTAAATGCACTTTTCACATATTCAATTGGTTGATGGGGTTTAGTCTTGATCGAATATGAAAATTTTCTTCTGGAAAAAAGGGAAATGGTGGACAGGGAGCTGGAGTCATTCTTCAATTTCAAGATGGAAGGGTGCAGGGATCAGATCAGCCGTGATATTGTGGGAAGAATAAGAGACTTTACAATGAACGGTGGTAAGAGAGTCAGGCCAATACTGACAATTGCAGGTTACAACCTTTTCAGTAAATTCGATCAGAGGATTGTAAAAGCATCAATATCTATTGAACTCACACAGTCCTACCTTCTCATACACGACGACGTAATGGATCAGAGCGATGTCAGGAGAGGAAAACCGAGTTTTCACGCATCCCTAAGGGAATCCCTTCCTGAAAATACATATGACAGAAAGCGGTTATCTGAAAATCTCGCCATAGTTGCTGGCGATCTTGCTGACAGCTATGCAAACGAGGCTATAGCACGTTCCGGCTTCGGCCACAGGGAAACCCTGATCACTACAGACCTGCTTGCTGAGATTGTTGAATATACAGGTTATGGACAGCTTCTGGACATAAATTCCGCCATGGATGACGGGTTCAGCCAGAGGGATCTGATGCGTCTCCATCTCTGGAAGACAGCCAAATACACCATAGAAGGGCCACTGATGATGGGGGCGATCCTCAGTGGAACCGAAAAAAATCTGCAGTCTCTCAGCTATTATGGTTATCTTCTCGGACTCGCTTTTCAGTTGCAGGACGACGTGCTCGGGTTATACGGTGACGAGAAGACCATAGGGAAATCTGTAAAGAATGATGTGAACGAAGGCAAAAAGACACTTCTTATGATTAAGGCAATTGAATTTTCGCCGGATGATGCAGAATTTATAAAAATGTGCCTGAATAATGGAAACATTAATGATGAGGATTTTCAAAGACTGAAAGATATAGTTAAATCCTCCGGGTCTTATGATTATTCAATCAAGACCATGAAAAAACTTGTTGAAAAGAGTAAATCCTACCTCGAAACAGTGGATGGAGATAGTGAAACAAAGAACTTTCTCAGGTGGTTTGCGGATTATATAATCACAAGAAAGAACTAGTATTTTGGCCCGAACTTGTTGTACATTTCCCTCAGGGTATTCTCATCCACGTGTGTGTAAATCTGTGTGGTTGCGACACTTGCGTGCCCGAGAATCTGCTGTATGAATCTTATGTCGCCACCCATTCTCAGTACTGATGTGGCAAAGGTGTGCCTCAGTACATGGGGTGTAACTTTCTTCTGGATTCCCGCCTCCGCTGAGACTCTTTTCACAATCCTCTCCACTGTAGAAGGGTTAAACCTGGTGTTCTTATGGCTGATCAGGAACGCGTTGTCTCTGGTGTTCTTTCCATAACGTTCCATAAGGTACTTATGAGACAGATCCTTACAAATTTCAGGTATTATGACAATCCTGTCTCTGTCTCCTTTCCCACCTTTTACTGTAATTACCCCTTCATCAGTGTCTATATTATCTATATTTATCCTGCAGAGCTCTCCAACCCTGAGTCCTGTATATAGCAGAAGGGAAACAATAAGGTTGGTCAAAAGGTCTTTCTCTGAAGCTTTAATGAGCATAGACGCTTCCTTCTCGCTCAGGTAATTTGGCATCTTCCTGGATCTCTTTGGAGGTATGAGGTTCATGGGCGGTGTTATCCCACTGGATCGGAACAGAAGTTTTACTGCGTGAATTGCTATATACTGGCTATTCTTGGAGAAATTCTTCTCAGTAGCAAGGTGGTGCTTGAATCTTTCTATATCTTCCGGATTTGTATCTTTCAATTTCTTCTGACTGAATTTCAGGAACATCGCAGCCATTGATCTGTACTCTTTTATTGTATACTGGCTCTTTCTCTCTCCTCTCATATATGAGACAAATTTATCAACAGTCTCCGAATTTTCCATTACTCAGTTCTCCTGTTTCTGTTCGGTTGATACCTTCATGCCCTTTGACGAAAGACTGAAGGCCACGGCATGTACAGAGTTTCCTG
Organism: Thermoplasmata archaeon; assembly: GCA_021845155.1. The sequence continues at coordinate 14,253 of JAKBSB010000002.1, read as the reverse complement.
CTACGTATGTTATGTCGTATGCCCACAGGTAAGTTCCTGTATAATTCTTCAGGAAGGCAAAAATGTTGATTACCACAGTGACTACTCCTATTATCAGGGCAAGGGAAATGTTATCATTGATTCTGGTCATAGGTCAACCAACATACAGTCAAAAGACACTTCCTTAATAAATTATATCATGGAACCACAAAAGGAACCGCCTATGAATTTTCTACCGAAAAAATATTTTTTACAAATTTGATGTAAAAATTTAGGTTATGGTTATGGTTCCAAGCATCCAGCCCGGAGTTGCCATTGCACCGTTAAGCCCGAGAGATCCAGAACCACAGTCTGCGTCACACTGCCAGGTTGCTGTACCACCGGCCGTGATCACAAATGTTGCATGTGTTACAGTCTGGGGCTGGGAGGGTATGTTCAAACCAAATGCGCTCACAGTGAAAGTATGGGCTATGTTATTTCCAGAAAGGCTGCTTACTGATGTGGAGTTGCTGAAGAATGAAGCTGAGTTAACCTGTGTGTAGAGGGCGCTTAGAGCACTGGAATCGTTATTGTTATAATAGGACATGAACTGTGCCCTGCTCATATTGTGGTTTATATCAGGTATTTTCTGTATCTGACTTATTCCGGTTACATTTACATGTCCACTCAGTGTACCCTGCACCGAATTCATGTTTGGATTCATCAGAGGCGATGGACCATTGTCAAAATCTATTATTATAAGGTTTATGACACGGTCTGCCGGTAAATTCAGGTTTGAAGAGTTCTGAAGTGTTCCATTCTGAAGGATGAAGTATGAAGGCTGTGTCCCTATGCTCGAGTTAAATACAATTCCATGCTGTATCACCAGCGTGAGATTGTATGGATTTTGATCAATCCGTGGAGAAGCATTCGCCATGTCTGGCTGGTGAACAACCCATATACCTCCACCTATTCCCGCAAGAACTATTGCTACAGTGAATACTAATAATAATCTGTCTTCCATCTTATCACAGGATTGAAATGTTAACAATACTTATTAATAATGAACCTTAAATGTTAGGTGCATTTTAAGTGACATTCTCTCCCACTCTACGGAAGTGCCTTCCCAATTCAAAGATTATCGACTCAATCTCCGCTGTCCTGAAATTCATCCGGATAGAGGGTAATTCCGCATTAAGGTAAGGTCATCGTGCTTTGCAGACGCAGGCAGGCACCGGGCAATATACTCTCCTGGCCATCTTAATCCCTGTCTCACAGTGGACAGATTCATGCATGACAGGAATACAGGAAGGTTCACTTTCATTTCATCCATGCGAAACGTGAATTGCGGCTGGTCATACAGTAAACCACATTATGAAGTGTAGTTATTCAGTCACCGGAAATACCTGAAAATGTTCATATGCTTTTGTTGGATTTATACCTATGAAAGCACTGGTTTTGAGAAAGCCTCTGGGAATTGAAAATCTTAATTTTGAAGATGTACCGGATCCTGTTCCAAAGGATGACGAGGTCCTGGTAAAGGTTCTCATGTCCGGACTGAATCCCATAGACTACGGAATTATAAATGGGAGAGTAATCTACAATGTAACCCCGATGCCTCATATTCCTGGTGCTGAAGCTGTTGGTGTCGTAATGGAAGATCATGGAACCTTCAGGGAGGGTGACAGGGTCATCATCTATAACCGCGTATATGACGGGACATGTCCTAAATGTCTTGGTGGAAACGAGCACCTGTGTATTAACGGAGGGATATGGAGCGTTGTGAGCAACGGCGGGTATTCTGAAATGGTTTCGGTAAAAGCTGTGAACCTGTTTCCCATACCAAAAGGTATTAGCAACGAGGTTGCGGTGAGTCTTCCGGTTGGGGCGCTGACTGCATACAGGGCACTGAAGAGAGCATCTTCAGGGGCAGGCAAGAAGCTGCTGGTTTACGGTGCATCAGGCAACACTGGGATATTTCTCACACAGCTTGGAAACATAATGGGAATGGAGGTTTACGGAGTAACAAGGAAGACATGGACCAGAGATTTCGGTGCTCATACAATATATGATGCAGAAAACATCCCTTCCGACTTCAAAGCAGATATTGTGGTGAATTCCATAGGATCTGGTTTCTGGAACAGTGCAATGAGTCATCTTGACATCTCCGGAACACTTGTAACATTTGGAGTTCAGACCGGAAAGGAAGCAACAATTGACATATCGCAGATATACAGCAGGGAATACAGTATAGTGGGATCAACTGGAGGCACAAGAAAGGATTTTCATGAAGTTATGGAAATAGCGGAAAAATTCAAGCTGAAGGTCAGGGTTTCCGATAGATTCCAGCTTGGAGATTATGCAAGAGCCCTGAAAAGATACGAGGAAATAAGGGATGGAAGGGTAATTCTCTTAAACAACAGGTAATGTCACGGGGAACCAAGAGACTTAAGTTTTTTTATGCTATCTGCAATATCATTATAAAAGATATACGAAGCTGATACCAGGATGTCCGCACCTGCTTCCACAGCCTTTTTCCCGTTTTCATAATTTATTCCTCCATCTATCTCTATGCGGCAATCAATATGATTTTCATCTATGTATTTCCTGGCCTGCTTTATCTTGGGTAATGATGAATCAATGAAACTCTGCCCGGAAAAGCCAGGGTGCACTGACATAACCAGAAGAACTTTGCACTCATTAATAAGGTCCTTCACCCGACTGAAGGGGGTCTCAGGATTTATCACCAGCCCATAGTCTATATTTTCATCACTCATACCGTCAAAAAGATGTCTCAGATCCACAGGTGACTCATAATGAACAAGCAAGAGATCGGAGCCCGCTTCATGGAACATTCTGTAGTATTTGTCCGGCCGTTCTATCATAAGGTGTGTCTCCAATCTGAGATCGGTAACCTTTCTGACAGCTTTTATCAGGTCAGGCCCCATGGTAAGGTTTGGCACAAAATGACCGTCCATTACATCCAGATGGAATGAACCGGCCCCGAACTTCTCACACAGCGCAACCTGATTTCCCAGATTTGCCAGATCGCATGATATAAGTGACGGTGATATCTCAACTTCTCTGTTTACATTCACATGGATCACTGGTTCATGTCTGTGATCGATATAATTAATTCTAAGCAGTCCATGTTCGGATGGATTACGACTTTCGAAAGTCTAAATTCGAAAAACTTATATGCGTAGAATGTTTAGTACTATTTTAGTGGAGAAAAACTGAGATGTCTGTAAAAACAATATCGGGAAAAAATGAAGCTGTAATAAAGGATGATATCCTCAGAAAAGCCCTGAGATTAAAGGAAAGGATCAGCGAAAGGTATGAGGATCTCTATAAAAGATCAAGTGTGGATCATGTTAAGCTGATGCTCAGGAGACTTCAGAAAAATGAAAGCAACGACAGGGCGTTGATTCTAAAAGCCATTAAAAATGGTCACTTTGATGAACAATCACTGAAAATTGAGAGAAGGGATTACGAGATGCTGGATCATCTCATAGAGGCGGATCTTGACAATATAAATCCCAATGACCTGAAAAGCGTTATGCTTTCAGCGATGAAAATGTCAAAGGATTTCCATCACATCCTGGATCTGATGTCTCTTGAATACGCAGGTAAGGAGCTCGGTAATACGCTGGTGATTCTGGCAAAGAGAGAGGTCGAGAATAAGGTCAGGCTGGAAGAGCTGTACGAGGAGTTCGTGAATAAGGATTACTGGTAACCAATCCGAGTTCAGTGATTTTCCCACGAAACGTTTATTCCACCCTTAAATTGCAGTAAGTACATTTTTTCAAGTAGATGCAGTTATGGGATGCACACATCATTGCTTCTATGGAAGCTTCATAATGACGTATATCCTTTCATAATTAATATTGTTCATAATAAGTCTTTTTCAACTACTCTCGTTCTTTATCCCTGTCAAGTTCCGGGTTCATGAATCCGACGTGGATTTTCCGGGAGGCAGATATTCGGAAAATTATTAATTCATGGTTTAAATGATAGGGCATGGAAAAAAGGGGAGAGAATTACTGGAATTCAAAGCTACGTGAAATTCAAAACAATAAACCAGAGAAAAATAGGGCTTACGATGAATGGAAAGCCAGGACGCTCGAACCGTGGAATAAAAATACAGGATACATTCCCAGAGAGTTCACAAATTCATCTTCAATAGATCTAAAGGAGGTCTACACCGAAGAGGATCTCCCCCAGAATCATGAAAACCAGCTTGGAATGCCAGGAGAATACCCATACACAAGAGGAGTTTACCCAAACATGTATCGCGGCAGACAGTGGACTATGAGGATGTTTTCAGGTTTCGGAACTCCCAGTGATACAAACAGGCGACTGAAATATCTCATTGAACACGGGGAATCTGGTTTGAGCATTGCATTCGACATGCCTACACTTTACGGATTTGACGCTGACAATCCAAGATCAGATGGCGAGATTGGAAGGTGTGGAGTGAACGTGTCATCACTGCAGGATATGGAAGAGATACTGGATGGCATAGACCTTGCAAAGGTGAGTACATCCATGACCATCAATGCTCCGGCCGCCGTACTGACAGCCATGTATATTGCTGTGGCCAAAAAGAAGAATATTCCACTGGATAGAATAGCTGGAACCGTACAGGCAGACATACTCAAGGAATACATAGCACAGAAAGAGTGGATTTATCCTCCAGAGGCCCACATCAGGCTGATAAGGGACATGATGGTATACTGTACCGAGAACGTTCCGAAATGGAACTATATAAGCATATCAGGATACCATATAAGGGAGGCAGGATCCAGTGCCGCTCAGGAGCTGGCATTCACACTTGCAGATGGATTTTACTACGTTGAAATGGGCATAAAATCGGGATTGAAGGTGGATGATTTTGCACCAAGACTGTCATTTTTCTACAACTCATCAATAAACTTCTTCGAAGAGATCGCAAAGATGAGGGCTGCCAGACGAATATGGGCTACAGTGCTCAGGGAAAAATATGGGGCGAAGAATGAAAGAAGCCTGTTGCTCAGGTTCCACACACAGACATCCGGTTATACCCTGACTTGGCAGCAGCCCCTGAACAATATCATAAGGACAACTGTTGAGGCAATGGCAGCCATACTGGGAGGTACGCAGAGCCTTCATACAAACTCCTACGATGAGGCATGGGCACTTCCATCAGAGGAGGCCGTGAAAATAGCACTGAGGACTCAGCAGATCCTTGCAGATGAAACGGGAATTCCGGATGTCATAGATCCCCTCGGCGGTTCATACTATGTGGAATGGCTTACAGACAGGATGGAAGAGGAAGCCTACAGGTATTTTGACACAATCGAGAAGCTTGGTGGAATACTGGAATCCGTTAAGAAGGGATTTATACAGAAGGAAATAGCAGGAACATCTTACAGGAGGCAGATGCGACTTGAACAGGGAAAGGAGATAATGGTTGGTGTGAACCGTTACGTGGAAAAGAATGAGAAACCAATAAGCACACTTAAAATCAGCCCGAAAGCACAGACAGATCAGGTTTCTAAACTGAAAAGGCTGAAAGAAAGCAGGGACAGTGAAAAAGTCAGCAAAGCTCTCAGGGATCTGGAAAATGCACTCAGGAATCCAGAAGAAAACTCCATGCCGTACATTATAAGAGCTGTGGAGGCCTACGCAACACTGGAAGAGATTTCAAATGTCGGGAGGAATATATTTGGAGAATGGAAAGAGCCAGTTATTGTTTAAGGACAAACCTATCAAGATTCTGCTTGCAAAACCTGGCATAGATGGCCATGATCGTGGCATACTTGTTCTTGCCAAGGCATTCAGGGATGCAGGAATGGAGGTTCTTTACGCAGGTCTCCTTCCAACTCCGGAAAGCGTGGTGGAAACAGCAGTGAACGAGGATGTGGACGTGGTTGCACTGAGTCTTCTAAACGGAGCCCATCTCACTGTATTCAGGAAAGTGGCAGATATCATGAGGTCGAAGGGTATAGACGACATAGCACTTGTTGGGGGCGGTACCATCCCTGACGAAGACAAGCCAAAACTTGAAGAGATAGGAGTAACAGGGAACTATGGTCCGGGTACACCCTTAAGCGTGATTATAGAACATGTAACCACCAGGGCTGCGGAAGCAAGAAAGAGGAAACTCTCCAGATAGGTGCTTATTTTGGAATTGAAGAGTATTGTGGAAGGCATAGAGAGATCCGACACGAGGAGTGTTGCCAGGGCAATATCAATCGTTGAAACAGAAAGCCTTCATGTGGAGAGGAATCTCATTATAAAAAGCATATACCCAAAAACAGGTCATGCCGGGATAATCGGCATTACCGGACCACCGGGCATAGGTAAAAGCACCATGATAGGTAATCTATGCAAGATATTATCATCCAAAAAAATCAAGGTTTCAGTTCTTGCTGTTGACGCTTCCAGTCCATTCAGCGGAGGTTCCCTTCTTGGAAACAGGATAAGGATGCAGGAAAACCTCTCAAGATATGGTGTTTTTATGAGGAGTCTTGCCAATCGCGGTCTCAACGGGGGACTTTCAAGGGCTGTCTGGGATGCAGTCGATATACTGGATGCCGCAGGAAATGATTTCATAATTGTTGAGACGGTCGGGGCGGGTCAGGCTGATCTGGACATCGTGAACCTTGCGGACACCGTCATTGTGGTTCTCGGTCCGGGACTGGGTGACCAGATTCAGGCAATAAAAGCAGGCATAATGGAAATAGGCCACATATTCGTTGTAAACAAGATTGATAGGGAAGGGTCATTCATCGCCATCAAGGATCTTGAAGAAACACTTGCATTCTCAACGCAGGGAGAATGGAAAATCCCCGTATATGGAACAAACTCCCTCACAACCGAGGGCTACGATGATCTCATCAGGGGAATCATGGATCACTCTGAGCTTGCAAAATCAAGTATGGAATTCAGGAAAAAAAGGTACAGGGAGGAGATGCGTATTGTAATGCAGGATGAGGTATCGAGAATTCTCAACCGCAAATTCAAGGACATGATACTGAACGGCAGTGAGCTGGAAAAACTTCTGGAATCAAAAACAGATCCATATTCAGCCGCAAGAAAAATCCTCAAAGGAAGCACCGTGAAATTGTAGCTCTCAAGAATGTCAAACTTTAAATAAGTTCTAAAAATTTTTGTCTGGTATAGCTATGTATAACCCACTCAAATATTTCAGCGGAGAAGTGATAAAAAATATTGGCGAGAGAGCGAAGGAAGTAATGACCTATCTCTACCCTCCAGTAACAGTATACGAGGAGAATGGAGAGATTGTGATCGAGGCCGATATGCCCGGCTTCGAAAAGAAGGATATAAAGGTACAGCTTGGCAGGGATTCCATATCCATAAACGCAACGAGAAAGACCGAAACAAAGGGCATGGTGTTCATGGATCAGAGGCCTGACAGCGTTATGAAAAACATAAGGCTCCCTGCAGAGGTGGATCATGATTCCAATTTCACGGCAAAATACCTTAACGGTGTTCTTACAATCAGGATACCTGCCAGGGGAATCAGATCCATAAAGGTTGAATGAATAACCTATTTTTTTACCATTATATATATGAATCCAATAATATCCAGTATCGCCACTATTTCAGAAAAAATAGGTTCAGTCCTGTAAAAAATGACGGAGCTCAGGAGGACAAACCCAAGAAAGACAGATGCGGGTATTTTTCCGCTCTCCTTAACAGGTCTTGTTTCTCCTTCTTCCTCAAGCCTTCTCTTGAGTAGAGGCAGCACATCCAGTCCCTTCTCAATTGATTTAATAGACTTACTGAAGAACTCTTCCATCTGTTTCCTGTAAAGTTCGTCCAGAAGCCCTTCCTCATAAAGCATTTTCCTTAGCACTCTCACAAACTTGAAATCAGGGTCAAGCTGCATGCATATCCCTTCAAGAAGAGACGATAGTCTCATGTAAAGCACCAGGGACCTGGGAAGGCGGAACGGAAATTCAAAAATAACATCATTGGCAATATCCAGGAGTTCGGAAATTTCAGCATCCTCAGGGTTCCTGCCTCCAAGTCCGCCAATTGCTATCTCTATACTCCTTCTTATTACCCCTCTGTTTGCTGCAGGTGAAAGGGCTTTCAGACCAAGAAGTGCATCTATGATCGCATCTGGATCTGATATTACCAGTCCGTCATAAAGAGACAGGAGTGAAAATCTTGTTTTATCGTCCAGATTCCCTACCATTCCATAATCGTAGATGATTATCCTTCCATCATCAGCTACCGAAATGTTCCCAGGATGAGGGTCCGCATGGAATATATGATCTCTCAGAAGCATCCTCATAAAGACAAGATCAAGCCTGAATGCAAGGTCCTTGAGATCTATCCCCCTTCTTTTCAGTTCATCGATGTCTGTGATCTTTGTCCCTTCAATATATTCAGAAACCATAACCTCTTTCGACGAAAGTTCCTCCAGGATTTCTGGTATTATGGCGTTCTCTCTCTTTCTTATGTTAGTTCCAATCTCCCTTGAATTGTTTGCCTCCTTTCTGTAATCTATCTCGTCATATATCCTGCTGTCAAAATCGTTGATAACATTGGTCACACTGATATAGAGAAAATTCTCGATTCTTCCCTTTGCCAGTTTAAGGAGTCTCTTTATGACAATAAGGTCCCGCCTCAGTATATTTTCGACATCAGGTCTGTTGACCTTGACCGCAACTTTCTTCCCCTTATAGGTGGCAGTATAAACCTGGCCAAGGGATGCCCCGGATATTGCAGTGGTGTTGAAATCATCAAAAACATCTCCTATTTTTCCAAGATTTCTCTCAATTATTGGCTTAACAAGGTCAAAGGGGGCCGCTGGAACATTGTCCTGGAGTCTTTCGAAAGACCTGATATATTCACGCGGAAGTAAATCCGGGCGTGCGGAAAGAACCTGGCCAAGTTTGATGAATGTTGGTCCCAGATCTATGAAGGTATCTACAGCTCTTCTTCCATTAATTTCCCGACTATAACTCCAATCTCCCTCTGGATTTTTCTTTGCACTGTCTCGATCCTTCAGAAAGCGCCTGAATACCGGAAAGAGTTTCATAAATACTTTGAGCTCCGATCTTCTTATCCCTTTCTGGATCGTTTGGGTATCGGTCATCCTCCCTCCATGCCTTCAAAAATAATAACTGTTGGTCACCTGCTGGTTACGTATACGCTTGAAATGATTCTATCATGGGCAATCAATAATTATTAATACAGGAAAATGGACCAGAGATCCACTTATATAGCCGATTATTCTCCTCAGGTTAGAACACATTTACCGCAACTTATGCGTTTATTTCCCTGGGAACAGCATGCAGGCAATGTAACCGGCAAAAGCGGGAAAAAATCTGATCACATAAAAGAGGTTCATATAATCTCCAGTGAATATGGACGGGCTTGTGAGTTTCCTGAGTATCTTCCCATGTTTCATGGCAAGCTGCCTTCTTCCATATCCGTTCCAGAAAGCCTGTTTTATAAATGCATAAAAGGTTTCCCGGGTGTGGTTGTAAATAATGCAGGTTTCATCCATTTTCCAGGTTGAACCTTTAAGAACAGCCCTTAGATTCAGGTCTATATCCTCTGCTGTGACCATTGACTCATCAAACCCACCCAGTTCCATGAAAAGGCTCTTTCTGTAACCAAGGTTGGCAGAGGGTGCAGTTATCTCCTTTCCATCCATCAGGAGTTCTACCCGTCTAAGCTTTGAATAGACCTTCGACCCTTCCTGAACTGTTTTACCTGCAACAACATCATATTTTAAAAGTGCCTCAAGCATATGGCATGCCCATTGATCCCCTGCAACGGCATCTCCGTCCGTAAATGCCACATATTCGAACTTTGCATTTCTTACACCAGTGTTCCTTCCTCCACCTCTAGTTGATTTTTCTTTTATATAAACAATTGAAGGGAATCTATTACGGAACAGACTTATAACACCTTCCGTTCCATCAGTGCTTTCGGAATCTACAATGACTACCTCAAAAATGCAATCCTGTCCGAGAAGGCTTTCCAGAAGCTTTCCAATGTGCTTCTCTTCATTCTTTACAGTAATAATAATTGAGATTCCCGGTTCAGTTTCTGACATAACTTTCGGCTGGTCAGACCCAGTCCATCCGGTCAACTTCTCTGTCCTGCTTGGTCTTTTTCTTGTACTCTTTGTAGTGGACTTTGCAGAGATGAACCTTTGTTTTGCTGTCATCAAACGTGAAGGCTTTCTTCGCAAGGTTTGAAGGTACTGTTTTGAAGCTCAGATCCTGGCACCCCTTTACATCGCAGTATTTATCTGACATGAAAGATGGTAGGTTTTTCTTAAATATAAAGTTCACAGCATTTAGGATTTCTCTTGTTTGTATCATAAACCAATCGATTAATATAACAAGTTTTAATGATCATACAATGAATAATCTGATCAGATCAGGTGGTACCAAATCAACTATCATCCTTGAACTCAAAAAGGAACAGGAGCTTTCTCTTGACGATCTGAGCAAAAGGCTTGGCATTTCAAAGGTTGCGACACTTAAGCATATGATAGGACTGGAGGAAGACGGCCTTGCCAAAAGACGATATCTCTCCATGCAGAGGGGAAGGCCCAGGTGCATTTTCTCACTTACGGAGAACGGCACAGATCTTCTTCCAAAGAAATACTCCGAAATAGCTGTTGAGGCATTAAACTACATAGAAAAGGAGCTTGGAAGGGAACATGTTGTAAACCTGTTGCGCCTCAGGACCGGGAAGATGGTTATACCTTACAGAAAGAATCTGGAGGGCCTTGATCCTGAAGAGAAGGTCATGAGGCTCAGCAAGCTGCGTGACGAGGACGGTTATCTTTCCAACTGGAAGAAGGTGGATGAAAACACATATGAGCTTGTGGAGTTCAACTGTCCAATACTGGGGATTTCAGTGCACTACAGTGAGGCATGCAGGGCTGAAAGCGATATGTTCCGTTCCACAACAGATGCGGAAATAGATGTAACACACAGGGTTATTGACGGATCTAAAGCCTGCAGATTCCTTATAAAATTCTAAATAAATTGAAAAGTGGGGAATGCCCGGAATAAGCCCCTTTCTGTTCACCCTTGCGGGCTGGCAACATTCGACTGAATGGCTGTAAGCCTTCGTCTTACCTGACCCTCACAGTGGTCTCATTGGGTCTGTTTAGACTTTCTCCACCCGGGGAGAGTTCCCATCGGTACTCCGGGAAATGTCAAATTTTCTTATCATACTTAACCCGAAACCGTGTATTTCTTTTCTCTTTACCATCCCTCTTGGAATGTCGGCTTGCACCGACCGGGACCCACCGTGGAGAGGGGACTTTCCTCACTCCATAGGAGCGTCAGTTGCCCTCGGGCTTTCCCCGTCACAGGATTGATAATTCATTCATTATGTTTGCTCATTATCCATGCAGCGAAGGTACTCTGGGAACCTCATCCAGCATTAAATGAGAATGGCGAATAGTATTCTGAAAAATCCATGAAATCCTGTCTTTTTCCGGATTTTCTTAATTTTTCTGAACATTTGTACCAAAAATAAGTTATCGTTGCTTAATGATTATGAACGGATGATAAGCAAAATAGTGATCGTGGGATTGCTGTCAGTACTTGTATTGAGCAGCGTTTCCGTGGCCATGGCCGGTCTGCCAGTTAACACGACCGGTGAGGCAATGGGAAACTACTCTTTCAATCTGGCAGGAAATTCCACCATAAAGGATCTGGAATACAGCAATGACGGGACAGCCACAATGCTTGCAAACAACATATCCGTGAGTGGGGTAAACTATGTCAATCTCCCAAGCACAATGAACCTGAACAAGATTTCAACTTCAAACATGACAGTTGTCTCCATGAAAGAGATGCACACATTCCTTGTGTCAACATCAAGCAGTACAGGCCACAAAGCAAGCATTACAGTGAACCTGACAACTCAGCCTGTTGAGGTCAGGAACAAAATGAAAATCGATTTCCAATCTCAGGTGGGCACTTTCTTCAGTTCCAATCTCAATATCCAGAGTTCCACAGACATGAACATTTATGAAATTTCAAATGGAAGTTTCATGGGATATCTGTTCACAAACGGTAACACAACACTTTCCAACAATAACATGACCGTTACGTCAGCACAGACATCTTTACTGTCCGGGAAACTGGTTGTTGGTTTTGTGTCCAATGGGAACTTCAGGGGAATGATCAAGAACTATTTCCAGAGCCATAAGAATGAGCAGAAGTTCAGTTATAACGCCACAACAGGTCTACTCTCCGGGAATTTCGTGAATCTTACGTTCAACAGCAGTACAGGAGTTATATCTAACTTCACATCTCGCATTGGAAACAATACTGTTGTATTCAACAACATAAGTGCAAGAGGAAACGGAACAATCGGAGCTTCATCCCAGGTACCACCGTTCAGGATCGGTGAACCCATCGAATACGGTAGCATATTCTTCTATGCAAACAATTCCTATGCCTATGCAGTACACGACAATCCTGCAATAGAATCTAACTTCTTCGTCAGCAATGGTACCATGACCTTTAACGTGTCCTCAAAACTGGCCATCTCAGAACATAATATGACTTACGGTTCAGATGCGGCAGTTAACGCTTCAGTGGCATTCGAAAACGGCAGCATGGCAGCAAATGCAACTCTTGGCCTCAATCATTCCTACAGCACATCCAGGACAGCTGTCATGATAACTGGAAACGGTTACTTCGGCCTCATGTCGGTAAATGGCGGAAAGGTGTCCATATCTGGTTCAACTGTTTCAGTGACAACAAGCGGTCTCGCAAGGATATCAATGGTGTCCCCTCCGGGATTGCAGAACGTAAACAGATCTCTGGAAAGCAGATTCCAGAATTCAATAGTAACAGGAAAAATAGCGGGACAGGTAACCATAAACAGTGATAACAGCAGTTCGTCCAACATGACAATCTTTTACAACAACTCACTCAAAATGAGTGTGACCTCAGTCCAGAACGGTAAGGTAACGATTGAAGTTGGATCAGACAGGCACACAGGAACCACCATTGCAATATACGTATCGGACAGATTTGTATCCAACAACGGTAAAATATACGTGTCATTCGACGGAAGATCCGCAACTCTCAGTTCATTCAACGGAACACTGTATGCAAACTCCACAACCTCAGCTTACTATACAACCGTGCATGAAAGTTCAGGTACAGTTGTGTTGATTCACATACCTCATTTCTCAAACCACACTATTGAGATATCAAGTACACCATCAGTATCCTCATCGCCTTCTGGCCTGAGTCTACTGGACTATGAGGTTGTTGGCGGACTTGGAGCAGTTGTAATACTCGGTGCGGTAATCGGGTTTGTACTGAGGAAAAAGCATTGAAAAATGCTCTAAACCCTATTTTTTTATATCTGTTTTTACAGCAGCATTCCTGCTTATAAGAATCTCTGCAAATTTTTTAGGAAGATATACAAGATCATTGTCATGCAGGTAGTAATTCTTCTCCGACTGTGCAATGGGTGGTTGATCCCCTGTTATTCTGACAAGTATGTATGAATCCTCCTCCTTTTCAAGACCCTTTGCCTCACTCAGACCACCTTCAACCTCAACAGCATGATCAGGTGGCTGGCTCAATTCTTCTGGCTTGTCTGGTTTTTTCTCTTTCCTTTTCAGAAGCAGGTGATCATACTCATCCTGCATTGCATTATGCAACCTTGTAATGAACTCTTTCTCTTCTGGTGTCAGGGAATTCATGAGGTCCGTCTCAAGGTCATAGATGGAGTATGTTGCAATCTTCTCGAATCTTCTCTGGAAGAAAGCCTTAAAGTCCTTTTCAATCTCGGAGATTCTTTCCTTTGTCTGAATATACCCTGTAATATTCTGGTTTGAAAGATGATCTTCTGCATCGGAGTTCAGTGATTCCAGTGCATTGACTATTACCTTGTAAAAATTTGACTCAATCTTCTTTATCTTCTTCGATTTAACCTCAACCCTGAGCACAGACTTAAGTTCCTCACTTATCTTGTCAATCTGTGCAGGGGTTAAGCTCATGGTTTGACATAGATAAAGGGAATATAAAAATCATTTCTTGGACAAATGGGCAAATCCCAGTTTTGATCACCTCCGGGTTAAACTCTTTCCAAAAACCTTCTCAGGCGTCGTAATGAATATATTTTCAAGTATTGAATCACTGTCATCATATTCGCCCATGATGAGTTTAGCCCTCATGGGTACCGAGTTGACCGGTATGACCTTTCCCGGTTTTTCTCTGTCATCAACATAATCAGTCTCAATCATGAAGTTTTTTCCTGAAGATATGGCCTGTC
>JAKBSB010000156.1 GCA_021845155.1 Thermoplasmata archaeon | reverse complement strand
TCAGGCAGGAACTGAAATCAATAGCTGAAATATGCCATGGAAAAGGGACGGAAATGTACGTTGACTGTTACCAGTCTCTCGGTACCATGCCGCTGGATGTTAAAAAAACAGGAATAGATTATATGTCGGGAGGCATGCTAAAATGGCTCCTGGGTGCTTCCGGAACAGCATTTCTTTACGTGAGGAAGGATCTTGCTGAAAATATGGATCCATCCAGCACAGGATGGTTCTCACAAGCTGATCCATTCAGATTCGGTGCCGAAGAACTCAATTTTGCCAACGGGGCAAGGCGATTTGAATCAGGAACCTGGGCAATTCCATCCATATATGCTTCCATTGAGGGAATCAGGACTATACTGGAAACCGGAACCGATCTTATAAGGGGAAGGATAGAAAGACTTGCATCATACGCACTTGATCTGGCTTCAGAAATGGGATTTAAGTCACCTACTCCTGTGGATAAGGATATAAGGGGCGGCATAGTGGCAATAGACATTGAACATCCGTTTGAGGTTGAAAACATTCTGAGAAGGGACCACAGGATATTTACGTCTGCCAGAGGGAATTCTCTGCGCATTGCTCCGCATTTCTACAACAGCAGAGATGACATATCAAAGGTATTTGAAGCTCTTAAAACAGTTCAAAAAAGCGGATGAAATGATAAATACACAGGCTATTCCTTTAGAAATATCCAACATATTGATCCCCGGATTTCAGTAAATCGTATAAATCCGATTAAACTGTAAGGGAAACTATGGAAGAAGAACACATCTCCAGATTTATGGTCATTGAGACTGTTATTGTCATTCTATCGATCACCTTTTCAGTCAGGGCAACGAACAATCTCATAATGACCTCAATTCCCCTGCTGGCAAAATATGATTTCGGATTTTCCCAGACTCTTGTGGGAATATTGAGTGCACTGGCATCTGCCAGCACTTTCCTGACCACGGCACTCATTAACACCAAGCTCAATTCTAAAAACAGAAGAATATCCTTTATTGCTTCCAATTTCCTGTACACATTTGTCCTTGTGGGATACTGGGTATCAAACCATGTCACCCTCTGGATGCTGACCGCAGCCGGAGGAGGCCTATTAGGTCTCATAATGCCAAACATAATCACATCGGCAAGCCTCTTCAAGGATTCGGTCCTGAGGGAAAGAGTCCTTGCCCTTTACACAGTTTTCCTGAGCCTTAGCCTCATAACCGGGCCAGCTATTGAATCGTACCTTCTACATTTCGTGAGCCTGAAGGAGGTATTTCTGGTGTTCGCCCTTTTCGGTGCACTTGCAACAGCCATGTCTCCTTTCATGCATTTCCCTGTTGAAAAACGTACCGGAGAAAAGACAGATGTGTTGAAAAACCCGGGATTCAGGGTTGCCCTGTACAATATAATGGCATACAACATACCATTCGCAATACTGCTGGCATTTGCAGGAATATTTGAAAAGGACACGTTTCATATATCGCTCTCCCTGGTAACTCTTCTTTTCTCCCTTTTCTACCTTTCATCATTCCTTTCCAGAATCCTTCTTTCAATACGCCCCGCAAAAAACGTCCGTACATACATGATAAGTGCCATGGGTGTCTCTGTTGTCGGAATCGTCATTATGGTTCTTTCAAATAATATAATTATATTCGTGGTAGCCCTCCTGATTCTGGGCATTCCACACGGCCTCACATATCCCCTTTCAGTTCTTACCATAAGCCGCGCATTTGGTCCACAGCACAGAAATACTGCAAACAGCTATTTCTTTTCAATAATGATGCTCGTGGGGATTCTTCTTCCGCTGGTTGGAGGAGTTCTTGTTGACACAATAGGATTCAGGCTAACCATGACAGCCATAACATTCATGATAGCAGGTCTCCTGGTTCTGACAATCATCACGTTCAGGAAATGGGATGTATGGAGCAAGGCAAATAAAGATCCTGAATGATGGATGATCGCCTGAACATGCATTGCATGCGGAAATATTGAGGAATTTGGGTTTTACTGAAACTTACCGGTTAACTATAAATCAGGAGGTTCATTAGGTGTAATATGTATGTTGCGAAGATCAATTTTTCGGGGAAAATAAGGCAGAGGGCCCTAAACGATTACTGGCCGATTCTTGAATTAGTGGAAAGGAAGAAGAAGATTGCCGGAGTTATACTGGTGATCAATTCAGGAGGCGGGGATGCCACATCATCCCAGCTTTTGTTCAATAAAATAAGGAAGATTGATGCCAGAAAACCCGTTTATGCCTATATAAACGGTGTGGGAGCTTCGGGAGCTTACTGGATGGCTTGCGCATGCAGGAAGATCTATTCACTTGAAACGTCCATAGTCGGTTCAATAGGGGTTATAAGCATGGTTCCGAACTTCAGGAGCCTCATGGATCGGATCGGCATAAGAATGGATGTGGACAAGATTGGAAGGTACAAGGACATGAACTCGCCGTTCAGCGAACCCGACAAGGAATCATCGGAAAAATATCATGAAATACTTGAGGAGATATTCAAGGTCTTCAGGGACAGCGTGAAGGAGAGAAGAAAATTCACAGATGAGGAGATGGAAAAAATAGCCACCGGGGAGGTTTTTGCACCAAGAAAAGCCATGGAACTCAAGCTGATTGATGGAATAGGAGACAGTGAGGCAGCACTTGAAGACATGTCCACCCTATACAAAACTGGCAAGAAAACAAGGTCATTTGCACCAAGAAGGCCGCTGGTTTCAAGAATCATAGGGACTGGATCTTTTGTTTCCCTGCGTGATTCAATCCTGGACGCAATTTTCTCAGATTACTGATCATTTCAACTGTAGTTCATGCCCCTCTGTATGCGATAGAGGTCCCTGAAAAGCCCCTCCCTGTTCACCAGATCACTGAACTCGCCTGTCTGGACCATCTTTCCCAACTCCATGACAACTATCCTGTCAACTATCTGTATCAGGGAAAACCTGTGCGTGATAAGTATCAGCGTCTTGTTGGCAAGGAACTTCTGGAGTGCCTGTATTATGAGATATTCAGATCTTGGATCAATCTGGGAAGTTGCCTCATCCATTATGAGGATTTCCGGGTCTCTTATGAATGCCCTTATTATTGAAACAGCCTGCCTCTGTCCTTCAGATAGGTTTCTTCCCATTTCCCCGACGTTTGATTCCAGGCCGTCCGGGAGTGAGTCAAATATTGTCCTGAGCCCGAATTTATCAACAATTTCGTTGATCTCTTCCTTTCCTGCATCTGATTTTGCGAATTTTATATTCTCATATACAGTTCCCCTGAACATGAAAGGTTCCTGAAGTACGGGTGCTATGAGTTGCCTATAACTTTTGGTGGATATCTCCGTAATGTCTTTTCCGTCAACAGTCACTGAACCGGACGTGGTTTTCTGGAACTTCAGTATGAGGTTCGATAGTGTGGTCTTGCCCGCACCCGTATGCCCGACAATTGCGACCTTCTCGCCTTTCTTAATGGAAAGATTCACGTCGTCCAGGGCTCTTGTGCTTCCAAATGTCACCGTTACATCCCTGAAATCTATTGAACTGCTGAATGTTCCAACCGGATTGGAGGTTTCGTAGTCGCTTTCCTTTTCGGAATCTATTATGCCGTATATCCTGGAGACTCCAACCATTGAAGACTGATAGGAGTTGTAGAGTTGTGACAGCTGGATAACAGGATCGAAAAACTCTTCCACATAAACAACAAATGCCACCAGTATTCCCACGGATACAAAGCCGCCCAGGAGCTGCAGTGAACCAACGTAAAGGACCAGTGCAATTCCTAGTGCCTCAATAACCCTGACAATCATTCCATAAAGGGACGAAAGCCTTGCTGCCTTCATGTTTGCATCAAAGTTGTTCACGTTCAATCCATCGAAATTTTCTCCGGTGCGATCCTCTACATTGAATGCCTTAATTGTCCTGATCGCACCTATGTTTTCTGCGAGATTTCCCGTTATTGCGGCAATAGTCCTTCTGGTCCTGAGGTAATTTTTCCTGACCCTCCCCTGTATTGCAATGGAAAATCCCGCAAGTATGGGTATTACTACAAGGCTGTACATTGTAAGGTTGAAATCCAGGTACATCATTATCCCGATTGAAACTATGACTGTGGTTATGCCTGAAACCACAGAGGGCAGCTGGAATGTCAG
>JAKBSB010000155.1 GCA_021845155.1 Thermoplasmata archaeon | reverse complement strand
TGTAAGAAGAAAATACAAATCTAACCAGTCATTCGAAAAGAAACAGGTATGGGATAAATATTTTAGCCTTATTTCAAACAAGTTAGACAAATCAACATCCGGGGATTTTAACGGATCTGGGGTTAAAATTTTTCCTTAAGAATACTGTTTGTTCAGAATGACTAGAGGAGAACCCCCCCCATTGTCACTCTTATTGGCCGACTGGCCATAAACGCACAATCATATATCTAATCCAAATATATAAACGAATGCCAGGAGTCGCCTTTATATATTGGGATAGTGAGTTTCTAACTGCGTTTGTTCGTCCCGTCTAGCCCTTTGAAAAGCCCATGATTCTCTGCCATTTCCAGTATTCATAAATTATCCTTTTCACAGACAACAGTCTGGAATGTCTCAGATCGAAAGGTGATTTATGTTCATATGTGAATTAGAACAACTGGTAACCGGATTCTATGATCCTTCCGAAGGTTGATGAAAGCAGTTCGCAAAGTTTCATGAATCTCTCTGTTCATCTTGAGAAAGAGGTCCTGGCAAGAAATTATCCATTGTATCTATGCGAACAATGTCACACACAAGAGGGTGAGTTTATTCATTGACAGTGAGCTTCTGGACAGTGTCAGAGCCTATAGGCCTAATATTTCTAAAATTTCTGATCTCCTGCCTGAAAGTTTGGAGAGAAGATACCAGACTCATTTCTCATGCAAACCGAAGGAATACGCAGATGGGGCTGCCCGGATTTGGACCGGAGTCTCAGGCTCCCAAAGCCCGTAGGATACCAAGCTACCCCACAGCCCCATAGCCATCTGATATCATTTGTGCAATAAAAAGGTTAACCTGTCGGTACGGTATTTTCAATCCTCTCAGTCTGCCCGTCTCTCATCATCTATCAGTTTAGGCTGATTTCATCACAGAGGGTATGTCAAAATGTCATACCACTAAAAAAACATTCCCTAGGTTGCACCGGCTTCAGCTGGAGGTTTGATCTTCAGGGCAGGTGATATCAGGAAGCCCACAAATTCCAATGCAACCACTAGCGTAACTGCAAAAGGAGCAACCGTCAAGAAAAGTGGACCCACAAAAACAGGTATGAGTGCAACACCCACATTAGTTGCAACGCTGAACATAGATGTGGAGAATCCTGCCTTTGCCGGATCATCAACATAGTTTGTTGTTGACGTCATGGCCATGGACCAGTAAGCGTTTCCAAAGAATCCGAAAAAGAAGAAGGAAAGAACAAGTATCCAGAGTATTGGCAGAAAGGAGAGGAAATAGGATAGTGAAAAAACTGAGACAAATGCCAGGAAAGAGGTAATTATTATCCCTTTTCTGAGGAATCTATACCTTTCAAAGAGAGGAGGAAGTATTATTGCGCCCAACGCGGAACCAAGAAAAGTCAAACCACCAAGTAAACCGCCATAGTAGGCGTAGGTTGTAGCATAGGCATGGTATGTGGAAAGAACCTCAGCAGCTATTCCTCCAAACATAACGGAAACAGATGCTATAATAAGGCCAACATACCAGTTTTTCACAACGCCACTCTTAAAAACTCCCTTTAAACTTCTTCCCCTGTAATCGGCGGGATAATTTTTCGTTCCAGGTATGATCAGTATCAATGCCATAATGGCAAGAACGGCTGTGATCCAGAAGGTTCCAGAGAGTTTTATGGCGCTCAACAGAATGCCTCCTGCAAAGGCTCCAACCGCCATTCCAAGAAAGAGAATACCAATACTGATGCCGGTGATTGTGTGTGCCCTATCCCTGGACATGGATTCTGATATGCTTCCAACCGGTGCAACTGCCATTGGGTAAGCCACGGCGGCTACGGTCTGAAAAATGAACAGAATGGTGTAATTGGGGGAAAGCGATCTCCCCACCAGTCCTATGACAGAAAGAATTGCAGCCATTAACAGTGCTGATCTCACCGTAAATCTTGCTGATATCCACCCGGCAAGCAATCCCAGGGCAACCATTGTATAACCGTAGAGTGAAATCAATAGAATAACTGAAGCAAGAGATGAGTGAAACGACGCGATTATGTTTCCCACAAGAGGGGCCAGTATGAACCATCCAAAGCCTATTGTAAAAAGCAGGAACCAGTAGGGTAGAAGTCTAATCCACCTGACAGGAGTTGACATGCTACCAGGATAATATAAAGCCTATATTAAAATTTCAATCTTCCCTGCAAAAAATAAAGATTTTGTAGATTTACTGTTTTGGATAGAAACTCTCCAGTTTCGACCTTCCGACCTTATCGTACATGTAGGTTGAGTTCTCCTCTTCGTCAAGTGTCCTCTTGTGTGTCCCGTCGCAGTAAGGTTTGTTTCCGGATAATCCACAGGCACAAAGGTGCAGTTCCTGGTCTCCAACCTTTACTATGTATGGCCGGTTCCTTTCATGTAATACAATTCTTGCCATTTATATCTCTTAACAATAACATTGGAATATTAAAAGTTAGGGAATTCAGTGCACTCTTTTAAGATCAAATGAACCAAGATCAAATGAGTTGCCATGAAACATTATCTCAATCCAGTCCCGTGATTTTACGCTTCCCATTCCCCTGACCCTGAGATAATTTTTAGAGAAATCCACCCTGAACTCTATCTCTCCGTCCATAACGTAGTTAGCGCTTTCATAGACGTTCTCATCAAATACACCCTGGTCCATCATGTATATCGATATTACATTCTCGCTTCTTCTCTTCTGCGTTATGTGCTGCAGAGTCTTTATGAAGAATTTTGGATCAATCTGTGATATCATTCCAGTAAGTGAAAAAAATACAAAACTGTAACTTCCCATTGTTTCCAGTATGCCAGCCGCCGCACTGTCCAGTGTTTTTATGAAAAGACTGTAGTTCGCAATTCCATCAGACACAATGGCATGCTTTGAAGGACTCTGAAGCTGAACCGTCCTGGAATAGGCATCTATGAATTTCAGGAGGCCACTCTCCTCAGGGTCCTTTATGTTACCCAGTATCTTCATCACATCGCTCTTAATCTTTCCTATGTCTCTGTCGAGAGATACTGCAATTACGGGCTTATTTTCAGCAATCGATCTTGCCATGAAATTTATTGCCAGAACTTCTTTCCCTGAAAAGGGCGGACCTTTTAGAACAATATTGGATGGAACATCAATTCCACCGTTCAGAAGATCATCCACCTTGGAAATGCCTGAAGAGGCTTTTCCGGGTACATTTGAAACGGGAAACGATGCCTCCGGAGAAGGTTGTGAAGTGTAGTTCCTGTCACCAATACCCGTGGCTGAAATAATAGATTCCAGCCTTATTCTTTCCTGAACTGCCCGGTTGATCTGCCTGTCAAGTTCTACTATTATTTCTCTTGCAGTTTTCAGGGTTTTCTCATCTTCAGGCGTATCCATGTTATTTCCTTCAAGACCCCAGGACCTTTTAATGTTTATGGTCCTTGAAAGTTCCAGACACAACCCATGGTGGTTCACTTGCTTCAAATGGCTCCATGCCATCTACCCTGTTTGTCTCCAGTATCTTTTCGCTTACCTCCACACCAAGTCCCGGTTTGCCAGGCAGTGTGAAGGTTCCATTCTCCAGCTTGTAACCGGTCTTAAGCAGGTTCTTCTTCCAGTCAGGCCAGAATGCCTCGAAACTTTCCTGTATAAGGAAGTTCGGCAAAGTATAGTCAACATTCAGGGAGGCTGCTGTCTGAATTGGTCCGAATGCGTTGTGGTAAGCCACCGGGACTCCAAATGTCTCAGCTATGGACGCAATCTTCTTTGCCTCGAATATTCCAAGGGAATTGGTGAGATCGGGCTGTATCACATCAACCATTCCCTGTGATATGTATCTTGCGAAATCCGTTTTGTTGAGAAGTCTCTCTCCAAGAGCAACCGGTGTGCTGACGTATCTCTTGAATTCCAGGAGTCCAAGTTCCTGCTCTGGATGTATTGGTTCTTCAATAAAGAGTGGTTCAAACTCGTCCATCACTTTACCTGCCTCTATTGCCCAGTGTGTGGAAAACCTCCCATGGCATTCGATAAGAAGATCGACGTCATCCCCAAGTTCTGCCCTCATTGTGCCCACTATCTCCCTGGCATAATTCACTCCTTCTTTTGTTATTTTATCGTAATGCGGCCCGAATGGATCAAATTTCATTGCTGTGAAACCCA
>JAKBSB010000154.1 GCA_021845155.1 Thermoplasmata archaeon | reverse complement strand
CTTCTCTTCTGTGTTATGTGCTGCAGGGTCTTTATGAAGAATTTTGGATCAATCTGGGATATCATTCCCGTTAATGTGAAGAATATGAATCTGTAGTTTCCATGGCTTTCAATCATATCCGCTGCTGCAGCATCAAGCGTCTTTATGAACAGGCTGTAGTTTGCAACTCCATCGGATACAACTGCATGTTTTGAAGGACTCTGGAGCTGGACAGTCTTTGAATATGCATCTATGAATTTCAGCAGTCCATTCTCTTCAGGATCCTCTGTTCCACCAAGAATCTTCATAACGTCGCTCTTGATTTTTCCAACATCTCTGTCCAGGGAAACCGCTATTACAGGTATGTTTTCACTCAGGGATCTCGCTATGAAATTTCTCGCCAGAACCTCCTTCCCGGAAAAGGGCGGGCCTTTTAAAACAATGTTCGAAGGAATATCGATCCCTCCGTTGAGCAGATCATCAAGCTTGGATATTCCAGATGAAATTTTTCCAGGGATTCCTGTAGCCGGCAGAGAAATATCCTGATGTTGTGGAATGGGGGCATTTACTTCACTGCCGATGTTCATGGCGGCCATAAGAGATTCAAGCCTCTTCCTTTCCAGTACTGCACGGTTGATCTGTCTGTCAAGATCAGCTATAACCTCCCGGGCAGCTTTCAGGGTTTCCCCATCTTCGGGTTTATCCATACTGCCACTTCAAGAACTTTGTAGTTTTTAACCTTTGCGAGCGGGAATCCCCATTTCGCGAGAAAGGGAACTGAGACTGGCGAAGCCGTTTATAACATATTCCAATACATTGCAAAAAATTCTGGAAAATTATGGAGAAATGGATAAAATCGCATACAGTTTCATGCATGATCCATCAGTAAAGCCAGGCAGTCCACCAGAAGGGGCTGACCGACTCCCGGGCCAGGGGAAATATGGCACATGGAAACTCCGACAGCAACCTCTAAGTGGGAGTTCCATGCGAAACCTGGGTCAGAAGATCATTTTTTATGGTCTTTGAAGGTTCCGGACACAACCCATGGTGGTTCGCCGGCCTCAAATGGCTCCATTCCGTCAACGACATTTGTTTCCAGTATCTTTTCGCTTACCTCAACACCAAGTCCAGGTTTGCCTGGCAGGGTGAAGTATCCTTTGTCAAGCTTATAGCCGGTCTTGAGCAGGTTTTTCTTCCAGTCAGGCCAGAAGCCTTCAAAGCTCTCCTGGATGAGGAAGTTCGGAAGTGTGTAGTCCACGTTAAGGGTAGCGGCTGTCTGTATTGGTCCAAATGCGTTGTGGAATGCAACCGGAACACCGAACGTTTCTGCTATTGATGCGGTCTTCTTTGCCTCAAATATTCCAAGTGAATTTGTAAGGTCCGGCTGAATGATGTCCACCATTCCCTGTGAAATGTACCTGGCAAAATCAGTCTTGTTCAGGAGTCTCTCACCGAGAGCAACCGGAGTGCTCACATATCTCTTGAATTCCAGGAGACCAAGTTCCTGCTCAGGATGTATCGGTTCCTCTATGAAAAGCGGCTCGAACTCATCCATGACTTTTCCCGCCTCTATTGCCCAGTGGGTAGAAAATCTTCCATGGCATTCTATGAGTAGATCAACTTCATCTCCAAGCTCAGCCCTCAAGGTACCAACGATCTCTCTTGCGTAATTTACGCCTTCCTTTGTGATCTTGTCATAGTGGGGTCCGAAGGGGTCGAACTTCATCGCGGTGAAACCCATCTTCATTACTTCTTTACCTTTCTTCACAAAATCATCCGGTGTTATGCAATCAGAATACCACCCGTTAGCGTATGCCCTGATCTTGTTGTTGTATTCTCCACCCAGGAGATTATAAATTGGTGCCCCCAGTTCTTTTCCTATAAGATCCCAGCTTGCAATTTCAAAGGCACTCAGCGCTGAAGTTGCTTCCATAGATCTTGACAGGTAGAACGAATTTCTGTAAAAATCCTTCAGATTCTTCTCCACATTGAAGAAATTGGCACCCTGAAAAACACGTGCCACCTCCCTCATGCTCTCCTTTACGGGAAGTGTCATAAGTGTGGTTGGAGCTTCGCCCCAACCCTCTTTGCCATCATCAGATGTCAGTCTTACAAGCAGTATGGTTGAGCTCCATGGTGAGGAAATCTCTTTTCCCTTCTCACCAAGCTCAAAAATATCAATCTTATTTATTTTTGAAGACATATATCTTCATTCCTCTTTAGGTAATTAAATTTACCAATTTCATGGGGTGAAATCGAAAGCCTCCTTCTCTCCCATTGATTTTATGACCATCATGGTGAGAAGGTGGGAAACGTATTCTATTTCCTGTATCTTCTTGAGCGTCCTGTACAGATGCTCCTGATCCTTTACTCTCCCCTTTATGATCAGATCATACATTCCGGTAACGGAATCGACAGAACTCACTTCGGGGAGTTCCATCAGTTTCTGGGCCACTTCTATGGAATGGCTTGCGGATTTTACCGATGCCATGGTGTGGAATGCCATGCTGTAACCCAGCTTGGAATGATCTATTTTTGCTGTAAATCCTCTTATATATCCCTTTTTAATTAATTTTTCAACTCTCTGTTTTGTCGCCGGCTCACTAAGATTTATATTCCTTGCCATTTCCTTGTTGGTCACTCTTCCATTCTTAACAAGCATGCCCAGCAATTTGAGATCAATCTCATCAGGTTCATCTTCAAATTTTGCGTACATCCTATGGAAAGCTCATGGTCTTATAAATATTCAACATGACTCTCAGTAAAACAATTACTATTTATAGTTAATTTTATATTGCATATACATACCTTTACATAATAAAATTATTTCAGACTGTTGAAAGTTATTTTAGAATAGAAATTAACTCCACTTTCTGGTTTACAATAGATGATTAATTCATAAAATATTTATTTTATGTAAAAGGCAAGGCACTGTTTCACATTAATTATAAGAACAGTTATCTGCCTTAAGTCAATTCCATAAAAAAATAAAACCAACTTGATTTATATCTGCATTAAGTGTATATCTCAAGTTAACAGCGGGTTTTGCTATGGAAAATCAAAAGGAAGCTGAAAGTAAATTAAAGAATTTGTTCATGGGGCTGGAAAACAGCACACATCTGGCTGCATGCAGCCAGGCACCAATGCTGAAAAGTGTCTGGAAGAGTCTGGAAAAATACAGGGAGGACCTGCTGGAATATGGCAACCCATGGGAACTCTGGTCTGAAAAGGTAGGCCAGTTAAGGTCTCTGGTAGCAGGGTTAATAGGTGCAGACAGGGATGAAATTGCCATAACATTCTCTGTCTCATCGGCATTTTCTGGGCTTCTCAGTGGGTTGAAAAGCTCGGGAAAGAACAGGATTGTAACGGATGATCTTGAATATCCCACCACAAACTACATCGTGCTTGCACAGGAAAAAAATGGCTGGAAACATGAGACCATCAGGCATAGTGGTGGAATTATAACCGGGGACCAGTACAGGAGAGCCATTGACAATAAAACAGAACTGGCCACAGTTGTACATGTTTCCTCCCTCAATGGATTCAGGCAGGATCTGAAATCAATAGCTGAAATATGCCATGGAAAAGGGACGGAAATGTACGTTGACTGTTACCAGTCTCTGGGTACCATGCCGCTGGATGTTAAAAAAACAGGAATAGATTATATGTCGGGAGGCATGCTAAAATGGCTCCTGGGTGCTTCCGGAACAGCATTTCTTTACGTGAGGAAGGATCTTGCTGAAAATATGGATCCATCCAGCACAGGATGGTTCTCACAGGCTGATCCATTCAGATTCGGTGCCGAAGAACTCAATTTTGCCAGCGGGGCAAGGCGATTTGAATCAGGAACCTGGGCAATTCCATCCATATATGCTTCCATTGAGGGAATCAGGACTATAATGGAAACCGGAACCGATCTTATAAGGGGAAGGATAGAAAGACTTGCATCATATGCACTTGATCTGGCTTCAGAAATGGGATTTAAGTCACCTACTCCGGTGGATAAGGATATGAGGAGCGGCATAGTGGCAATAGACATTGAACATCCGTTTGAGGTTGAAAACATTCTGAGAAGGGACCACAGGATATTTACGTCTGCCAGAGGGAATTCTCTGCGCATTGCTCCGCATTTCTACAACAGCAGAGAGGACATATCAAAGGTATT
>JAKBSB010000153.1 GCA_021845155.1 Thermoplasmata archaeon | reverse complement strand
CTGGCACCCTATTGCAATGAATTTTCCAAGAATATACATAGTAGAGGGATTCATTGAGGCGGCTGCCAGTCCGGAGACACGGGATCTACCATACCTGAGCCTGAATCCTCCCTTTGCTCCCGGATGGCTGAAAACCGGCCTGCCTGCAACCATATCCTTAAGATATTTGTCTGAACTCTTCTTTACTTTCACTTCGGTTTCTGAGGTTTCCGGATCTTTTTTGGCAAGGAAATTCCAGTCGTTTATGCCAAGGGCTGATGTATGCTTGAGTATTTTCTTTGATTTCTGGATCAGGCCTTCACACAGTACGAGGCACATTCCTCCCCTGATGCGGTTTGTCTTGACCCTCTTCATGTCCCTGTGGCCCGAGATTTCCTCCTCTTCACTGCCCTCCCCATCTATACATACAGGAGAATTCGTTATAACAGTCCTGATCTCTTCAGGGCTTGGAAAATACTGAAGATGTTTTAAACGGTTATAGCTCTGTACCTCCTCTATGTACCTCTCAACCTCTTCGTCTGTTGGCCTGTAGCTTCCTATGCCCAGATCTCTTCTCACTATATCGGCAATAAGGACGCTCAGTGCCTGTGCAGTCCCACCTGCACCCCTTATGGGTCCTGAATATGATACTGACACATAGCTGGAACCGTCATCGTTTGAGTCAATGCTGACATCTGCTATACCCTCAAGAGGTGCAACCAGTATTCCTTCCGTAAGTATGGCAAGTCCAACCCTTACCGCCTTGTCAACTGCCATCCTCGGACCCTGGCTGCCGTACATTTTGGCAACCAGCCGGGAAATGCTTATTGAAACCTCTTCCCTGGTATGTTCTGTTGACTGTTTCCTTATTTCATCCGCTATGCCCCTTATACCGATAAGCTCCGCTATCCTGTCGGCCATATCTGAAGCCAGCGGCATCTCCACATCTTCCCTTACATCCTTTCCAAGTGCCCTGACCCTCTTTGCAACTGAGTAGCAGGATTCTACGCTTTCCCTGATTATTTTATCGTATGCGCTTCTGAAGGAGTCCTGTTCTGTCATTTGAGTATATCAGCTATGAGAAGCTTGTCCATCAACTTTGCCTTTATGACGATTTTCTTGGAGAAGTATGCATTCATGGGATCAAGTTTCCTGTCCAGTATGTCAGAAAAGTCCTGTGAAGTTGATTTAACAATAATATCTGGAGAATCCACATGATCCCGAACCGTTATTGATCCACCCTTGATCTCAAAGAAAATATTTTCCGTATTGTCCAGCTCTATGCATGCAGTGCGGTCAAGTCTCGATATCTTCTCCCTTTTATCAGGATTTGCCTGAAGCTTGTTGTTGGCTTCATCCAGTAACTTTAAGATTCTTTCTCGCATCTTTCACCCCTTCCATCTTTCTTCTGTATTCAAGAGCTGTCAGTACCAGATGCATATGAACCTTTGACGGGGAAAGAGGCCTGGACTTGAACTCACTGTGGTACTGAGTGGCAATATAGTTGTCCCTGTCGTTAAGCTCCAGTATCTCCATCCTTATTTTCTCATCATCAGTACCGGAGAAGTTCATGCCCATCCTGTTTATTTTCTCTATATATGAAGGATTAACTTCATACCTGTGCCTGTGTCTTTCGTAAATTTCAGTTGATCTGTAAAGGCGGCTTGCGATCGTGTCTTCTTTTATCAGAACTTTTTTTGACCCGAGCCTCATTGTTCCACCCATATTCTTCACGCTGTACTGTTCCGGCAATAGATCTATGACAGGATTCTTTGTATTCTCCTGGAATTCTGAACTGTTTGCATCTTCCAGTCCAAGCACATTTTTCGCAAACTCTATGACGGATACCTGGAAGCCAAGGCATATTCCAAGATACGGGATCCTGTTTTCCCTGGCGTATCTTGCAGCCTCAATCTTGCCTGTTACACCCCTGTAGCCGAAACCACCGGGAACAAGTATTCCGTTGACGCCTTTCAAGAGTTCTGTAGACTTCAGAAGATCATCCGAGTTTATCCATTTCAGCCTGACCCGGATTCCGGTGTTGCCGGTGACATGTGAAAATGCCTCCTTATGGCTCATATAGGCATCCTGAAGCTCCGTGTATTTCCCCACCACAGCAATATCCACGGTTTCATTTGGATTCCTGAGGTTTTCCAGGAAGCTTTTCCATGGTTCACTGAAGTTCTCAAGTTTCAGCGAGAATTTCTTTTCTATATATTTCTCAAGCTTCTGGTTATGCATTATCTCGGGAAGGAAATACGTATTTGGAATGTCATTTATCCCAATTATTCCGCTTTCCGGTACATCTGTAAAGAGTGAAAGCCTCCTCTTGGTCTGTTCCTGGAGGGGATTTTTTGACCTGCAGAACAGAAGATCAGGCTGTATACCGATCTCCCTCAGTTCCTTGACACTGTGCTGGGTGGGCTTTGTCTTCTGCTCCTCCACCGCCCCAAGTTCCGGCACCAGTGTAACGTGACCGAACAGAACTGAATTTTCACCCTCTTCCTGCTTCAGCTGCCTTAGGGCTTCCAGGAACGGCATTGATTCTATGTCTCCAACCGTTCCACCAACCTCAATCATCACTATATCAACATCCGGGGAGTTGCCTATAATCCTGATACGCCGTTTTATTTCATTTGTTATGTGTGGTATTATCTGCACTGTACTTCCAAGATAATCTCCTCTTCTCTCCCTCTCAATTACCTCTTTGTAGATCTTCCCTGTAGTTATGTTATTGTCTCCACCGAGGCTTATATCAAGAAATCTTTCATAATTCCCAAGATCCAGATCCACTTCGCTTCCGTCATCCAGGACAAAAACCTCACCATGCTGGTATGGATTCATGGTGCCTGCATCGTAATTCAGGTACGGATCTATTTTAATGGCAGTTACCCTCAGTCCGTTTGATTTCAAAAGATGTGAAAGACTTGAGGTAATGGTACCTTTTCCAAGTCCGGAGAGTACTCCTCCGGTTATAATTATGTATCGCACTATGGATAAGCTTTTTTTTCTTAATTAATTTTCGTTGACTCTAAGGTTACAACCCTGGATAACACATTTCACCCTGGAGATTGTGAATATTCGATCGGACTTCCACATAAGGCAATGGCCAATCAATTGACTTTGTGAATGATATTTAAAACAAATTTTTCAGGCATCTTTCGTGTCTGCTAAATAACAATTTATAGTCTTTGATAATATGAAGTTATGAAGGTACTTGTCTTTTCAGATATACACTCAAACTTCGAGGCGCTCAAGGCTATGCTTGGAGAAACTAAGTTTGATTACTCCATATTCCTTGGAGATGCTGTCGATTATGGGCCTCAACCCTGTGAAACTCTTGATCTCGTGATGGAAAACAGCGATGTGAGGCTTATGGGAAACCACGACAGGGCTGTCGCCTATAACGAGGATTGCAGATGTGCACTGGAAATGCATGATCTCAGTGAATATACAAGGGAGAATATATCAAGAAAGCTTCTCTCAAATGAAGATATTGAACACCTGAAAAGCTTCAGGGAAAATTATGTTATTGAGATCGACAACCTGAAGATATATTCCGCGCATGCGTCCCCTTACAACAACCTTTACGGTTACCTTTTTTCGACTGAAGCTGAAATGGTGTGGAAGGACAGGAAACTGAAGGAATATGACTACGTAATGGCAGGCCATACGCATTACATGATGATGTACAGGAACAGGATATTGAATCCTGGAAGTTCAGGGCAGCCCAGAGACGGGATTTGGATGCCCATGTACATGACCCTTGACACCGACAGTAGGGAATATGCATTCCACAGGTTTAGATATGACTACCAGAAAACCGTGGATAAAATGGGAGATGTAGTTAAGGATGAAAAATACCTGGAAAGGCTGAAATCTTTTTACATCCCTTCATGACAGGCAATTTCGGTATAGTGCATTATTATGGAGGAACAGCGTGATTTAAAATCTGTGAAAGTGGGATTCGTATATCTCAAGGATGACGATCCCAAGAAGGCAACCATGAAGAAACTTGAAAGATTCGGAATGGCATGCATAACAAGACTTGGTGCTGCAAAAGGAATGGTTATTCTCACGCCGTATGCCGGTAAGATTCTTCTTCCATCTGATTCTATCCTGATGAAAAACAGAGGCGTATGCCTCATAGAAGGTTCATGGAAAAAGCATGACCGGTTTGAAGCCATTACCGGGCATTATGCAA
>JAKBSB010000152.1 GCA_021845155.1 Thermoplasmata archaeon | reverse complement strand
TCTCCATAAGCGTCAACAATGCCTATTGTGGTTCCGTTGCCCTTTATATTCTGGCTGTAAGCCCAGTTAAAATCGTATGCTGATGCAATCTCCTGCGGAAGATAATACGAGGGTGCCGATCCAAACTGATCTGGAGCAGAAGAATATAATATGTTAGGGTAAACCTTCCCGTTCCCGGCTGAAGCTGCATACTCTATGCCAAATATACTTTTTATCCCATTCAGGAAATTATCAACCTTTTTTTCCATTGAAGAACTTAAATTGAAATTCAGAAACATTCCATAATTTTGCGTACTTATTCCAGCACCTGAAAGATACTGCATGATAATGCTGTCAGTGAAATTAGTCTGTTCCGGCACATATATGGTATAATACAGAGAAGGCCCACTTGTGTTCAATGCAGATGATACTGAATCAGAAACGGAAACATCTCCATTTTTCGCACCATATGAAGCATTATTTTCTGTTATTGCAGGAACAGCAAGAACCATTATCATGATGGATATTATTGCAACAGCCTGTATCTTGGAAAGTGACATCTTAAACAATACGGCAAATGTAATTAATATATTATATCATTTAGTTCGAAGTTATGGAAACAAATCCATCAGACAACAAGCTTAAAAAATATTTCAGGGAATATTACGAGGGGTGGCAGAGCCCTGTCCCCGACCTTGTATCATCAAGGGAAATAGGATTTATCCCATTTTACGGTTCGATGATCAGGCATATAAAGTTAATCAACTCGAACGAAGTGGGCTCATTTGTAGACAGGAACGTCCCCCGCCATCTTTACTATTCCACGGCATATTACAGGTATCCCGACGAGAAGAAAATGGAACAGAAAGAATGGCTCGGGGCAGAACTTATTTTCGATCTGGACGCAGACCACATTGAGGGGGCAGAAAAGATGAGATATGATGAAATCCTGGCAAAGGTGAAGGAACATACATTAAGGCTCATCGAGAAATTCCTGATGGGAACTTTTGGGTTTGATGAAAGCGACCTGAAAGTCTTTTTTTCCGGGGGCAGGGGATACCATGTCCATGTATTAAGTGAAAGTATATATGGCCTCAATTCGGACGGAAGAAGGGAAATTGCCGATTACATACGGGGGGAAGGACTGATCTCAGAAGAGTTCAGGAAGATCGGCGTCGTGTATTCACAGGATGCAAAGGGATGGATCAATGAAATAGACCAGGAGTTCATGAAAATCTATAGAAAATACAGGGAAAATGAAGAAAGCGTATTTAAAGACGAAAACCTGCTTAAAGTTTTCAGGAGCCGAAAAAACATTGAAGAATATTTTGGAAGAATGAAAACAGTCAAAATAGGAAAAAAATTGGTAAATAAAGTGGACCTCCTGCAGGAACCTGGAAATGAGAAATACCATTACATGACAAAGGACGACCAGGCCATATTGCAGGCCATAATTTCAACAATGCAGAGAGAGGATACGGCTGAGATAGACGAACCTGTCACAACTGATGTTCACAGGCTTATAAGATACCCATACAGCCTGCACGGAAAGAGTGGGCTGAGGGTAATTCCAGTGGCGATCAGCCATATGAGGGAATTCGAACCTCTTGTGGAGGCATTGAATCCTCTGCTGAAAGACAGAACCTCGAAAATAGAAGTTAAAAGGCCGGTTAATGTCAAATTCAACTCTGAAACTTATGCCCTTGTTCCCGGTGAAACAGAACTTCCCCTGGATTTATCTGTTTTCCTGGCCGCTTCACGGTTGGGTAGTTTTATCTAAATATCAAATGATAACAACTATAAAAATAACATTCATATACTTAGTGGAAATAGCAATAAGGTGAGTAATATGGAACTAAAAAACACGAAGACTCTGGAAAACCTCAAAGCGGGTTTTGCGGGAGAAAGCCAGGCTAACAGAAGATATCTTTACTTCGCACAGAAAGCTGACGAAGAAGGATACCAGGAGATAGCGTCAATTTTCAGATCTACTGCAGATGGTGAGACTGCCCATGCATTCGGGCATATGAAATACCTCCAGACAGTTGGGGACCCTGTAACAGGCGAACCAATAGGCAGCACGGAATTGAATCTTAAGTCTGCAATAGCAGGTGAAACCTATGAATACAGCCAGATGTATCCCGGATTCGCCAAGACAGCAAGAGAGGAGAAATTCGAGGAGATAGCACACTGGTTTGAAATACTTACAAAGGCAGAAAAATCACACGCAAAGAAATATGAAGACACCCTTGCAAAACTGAAGCAGTAAGAGGGTGAGTGAATGCAGGGAATCTCCAGGGAGGAAATACTCCCACCAAAAATTTATGAAAAAAGCAGGGAATCAATTACCAGAAATATTATAAATCACAAAAGGGGAAGAAGGGTAACAACCAGGACTTTCAGTTTTCTTTTTGAATCCAGGGATATAGTGATAAACCAGATCAATGAGATGGTATTCATCGAAAATGTGCAGGATGAGGCTGAGATAAAGAGGCTTATCAAGGTATACAGCGAACAGCTTCCAATGGAAAATGAACTCAGTGTATCGATGTTCATCGAATTTGAGAACCAGGATATAATGGTCAGGGAACTCCCAAAAATGGCCGGAATCGAAAACACGGTGTACATGACATTCGACGGGGATGAGGTGAAGGGAACACCCGAAGAGGGCAGATCAACAGAGGTTCTTGAGTCAACGCTCCAGTACCTGAAATTCAAATTCGATCAGAAGGAAAAGGACAGGTTCATAAAAGCAAAAAATGCATATATAGAAACAAGGAAGAAAGGTTACGAAGAAAGTGCGAAAATTTTCCCGGAACTTCTTGAATCCCTGAAAAATGAACTTCTTTCAAACCAGATCTAGCCCTGAAGTCCATCTTATTTTTTAATACTATACCTCGAAGCTATAGAACCCATATTCCAGTGTGCTAACAAGGGAAAATCGTCACGTAATGAAGCAAACCTAAAAAACATATTAACCGAGTATAAGATTCACCTCTGGTAGAAATGGGTCTCATAAAACTAACTGAAGAGGAAGAACAGATTCTGGACTATATAAAACAATTTTCTGAAAAAGAAGTTAAGCCGCTAGCAAAGGAGATCGACGAGAAGAAATCTGTTCCTGAAAAAATCATACAGAAGATGAAGGAACTGGGTCTATTCTCAACTTACATACCAAAGGAGTATGGGGGAGCAGGCCTCAGTTTCAGTTTTCTTGTGAGATCAATTGAGGAGATATCAAAAGCATGCCCCAGTACGGCTCTGGTGCTTGACGGAGCTCTCACTCTTTTTGCCGATCCGTTAATAATGTTCGGAAGCGAGAATCTAAAAAAGAAATATCTTTCAAGAGTAGCTCAGGGTGCAATTGGCGGGCTTGCCTTAACGGAGGCGGAGGCTGGAAGCGACGCGGCTTCAATCCGTACCAGGGCGGAGAAAAAAGGGAACAGATACGTAATAAACGGTTCAAAGATATTCATATCAAACGGCAGGATTGCCGAATTTTTTGTAGTTGATGCGGTTACAGATCCAGGCAAGGGCCACAGGGGAATCAGCACATTTGTGGTGGATTCAGACATGAAAGGGTTCAAGATCAGCAGGGATATCCAGAAAATGGGGATAAGGGGTTCCAGCACTGTTGAGCTGGAGTTTGACAATGTTGAGGTCCCGGAAGAGAACCTTGTGGGGGAATTGAACAAGGGATTCAAAGTTGTTATGGACACTTTGGATTCCGGCAGAATAGGGATTGCAGCACAGGCCCTTGGTATAGCACAGTCAGCCCTGGATGAAGCCATAGAATACATAAAGGGAAGGAAGCAGTTTGGGAAGCCGATTTCAGAATTTCAGGGGATACAGTTCCTCATAGCCGATCTTTCAACTGATCTTGAAGCTGCAAGAATGATCACATACAAGGCGGCTGAGATGTGGGACAACAAGGAAGATACCATCAAAATATCATCCATGGCGAAACTCTTTGCTTCCGATGTTGCTATGAAAGTCACTACTGAAGCACTCCAGCTTTTTGGTGGATATGGATATACGACTGAACTGTCCGCTGAGAGGCATATGAGGGATGCAAAAATTACACAGATCTACGAGGGCACAAACCAGATACAGAGGCTGATCATAGCAAGAGAACTTCTCAAATGACGGTGTGAACTTGATTAGAATCGGATGTTCCGGGTGGTCTTATCCGGAATGGTCTGGAATCTTCTATCCAAGGGGAACAAGAAATCTCTT
>JAKBSB010000151.1 GCA_021845155.1 Thermoplasmata archaeon | reverse complement strand
ACAGGGAGATAGAGAAACTGGTCGAAAAGGCTCTGCTGGATTATATTAAAGAGGACTGAAAATGGTGCTTTATCCGGAAAAAATGTCCAGAGTCAGGATCATCGGATCCAATTCGTGGAGGCACTCCATAATATCATCAATCCATGATGCAGGTTTCCTGCAGCTTGAGCCCGTTGATCCCTCCATTGAAAAGATTCTTGACAGGGGAGTTTCCGGAGAACTTTACAGGAAAATCTCAACCCTGCTTCAGAGGTTCAGGAGTTATGAGATGATCCTGCCTCCCATAGAGGTCAGGGACAGGATGGGGAAACTTCCCCTGGATAAACTCCTGGAAGAGGCAGAAAAGATAAACATCAGCTCAGACCTGGAATCACTGAAAGATTCAGAGACAGATATACAGGGAGAACTGAAGGAGATATCCATGAGGCTATATGCCCTGGATCTCATAGAGGGACTGAATTACGACCTCTCAATTTACAACAATTCATTCGTCACATCATACGTGGCAATAGCAAAGGAAGAAAAAATCCAGCCTGAAATGATAAAGCAGAGGATTCCCGATGCGTCAATTTTCCCTCTCCCGTCTGGAAATTACATAGTCTCCATACCTGAAAACCTGGAATCAGAGTTCGGGAAGGCGGCAAGCGATCAATCATTCGATTTACTTCACATACCTGTCATGTCTGGTTCACCATCAGAGTACAGATCAATGCTGATGGACAAGCGGAACAAAGCAGAGGATGCCCTTAAGGTTGTGAAAAATGACCTTATGGAAATGTCTGAAACATATTACCAGAAGGTAGTCCAGTACAGGGAATCCCTTGAAATAGAGGCACGTAAGCTTGATGTCTCGGAGAAGCTCTCTTCAACAAAAAACGCATTTGTAATGGAAGGATGGGTCCCGGCAAAGAGGGTAGAAGAACTGAGAGGCATTGTGGAAAAGGCATCTTCAGGAGCATCAATTGTAAGCACTGTAGAAACAGAGGAAGAACCTCCGACTCTTTTCAACAACCCTAAAAAATTCAGGCTTTTCGAGTTTTTTGTGAGATTCTATTCACTTCCCCAATCCGATGAATTTGATCCGACACTTATTTTCGGCATAATATTCCCCATATTCTTCGGTATAATGGTCGGTGACTGGGGCTACGGCCTTATAATCCTGATTGGGGCAATATGGCTTGTGAAGAGGATAGATCACCCAAGGGCGAATTCAC
Organism: Thermoplasmata archaeon; assembly: GCA_021845155.1. The sequence goes on along the minus strand of JAKBSB010000151.1, from coordinate 3,016 downwards.
ACATACCGAAAAAGCTGAGTTCATTCGCATTGACAGTACTGGGAAAAAATCCCTTGCGGATTCTTGGGAAAACACTCATTCCCGGGTCAATACTTGCAATAATAGTTGGACTCATGTTCAATAATTTCTTCGGGTTTCCACTTCTCCCAGTTACGCTGTTCCAGACATCCACAGGCTTCTCCGGCGCACATATTGGCGCATTCCCTCCAACACCTATTGTCATTTTCCATGTGGCACTTGTCATACCAAAACTTCTCCTGCTTTCCGGTTACATAGGGCTTGCCATGGTTACATTCGGGCTGGTTCTCGGTTTTATAAATGAGACCAGGAGGAAGCACAGGAGGGGAGCAGCAGGAAAGATTGGATGGATACTGCTTGCATGGGGAATAGCCATATTCGGGCTGAACCTCATACATCATGACACATCACTGAATCCGGCTGTGAGTTTGTCAACACCAATAGCTGTGGGACTCATAATAGCAGGACTGATTGTGATAATAGCAACCGAGAAGGCAAGGGGTGCAATGGAAATACCATCCATAATAAGCCATGTGCTTTCATACACCAGGATACTGGGTATACTCCTTGCATCGGTGGTGCTTGCCCAGGTAATAGATCTCATCTTCATGAAGGGTGTGGAAAAATCTCCCCTCCTGGCAGTTGTGGGAATAATAATACTGATATTCGGCCAGCTTTTCAACCTTGTAATAGCAATATTTGAACCAGGAATACAGGGAGCAAGGCTTCTTTACGTGGAATTCTTCTCCAAGTTCTACAACGGTAACGGCAAATACTTCAGGCCATTCCGGTCTGTGAGGAAATACACATCCGAAAATGAGGAAAAGTAACCTGATCTAAATCCTTCTCAGGAAAAAGAGCCCGAAATAGCCATCCGGATCTTTCCATAGCTTTTCCAGTGACAGATGGTTCCGGTTGGCTATCTCCTCAAACTCCTCCGGATCATACTTGTAGGAATTCTCTGTATGTATGAGTTCTCCCCTGTTGAATTTTATAGTTTTGCCATCCAGAACAACCTCCATGTCCTGCAGGACTTCAAGGTGCATCTCAATCCTTCCCATCTTCCTGTTGTAGAAGGCCACATGGCTGAAGCCGGAGGTTTGGAGCGAGGTGCCGAACTCACTGTTGATGCGGTTTATGAGGTTAAGGTTGAACATGGCCGTAACACCCTGTGAATCGTTATACGCGGCCTCCAGTATTGAAGGATCCTTTTTCAGGTCCACGCCTATTATTACCCCGTCCTCCGGACCCAGCATGTCCATGACGTTCCAGAGGAATGCCGAAGCATCTTCAGGCTCAAAATTCCCAATGGTTGATCCCAAAAACAGCGCAATAATATTTCCGGTAAGCTGGAGGAACGGTATTTCAAAACGTGTTGTGTAATCAACGCAAAGAGCCAGTATATTCAGGTGCGGATACTTGCCAGAAAGTTTTTTCGCAGTCTCCTCAAGCTGTGAGGCCGAAATGTCCAGTGGCACATATGTGGATATGCCGTGGCAGTGGTCAAGTATCTCCATCGTCTTGACTGATCCACCGCTTCCATATTCCACAAGTGCGCTTCCCTTCTGGAAAAGGCTGCATATTTCACCTATGTTGTCCCTGATGATCATTCTCTCCTTCCTGGTCGGATAGTATTCCTCAAGCGTAGTAATCCTGTCAAAAAGTTCTGAACCTGTGCGGTCATAAAAGAATTTAGGGCTGATCTGCTTTGGTGTCCTGGACAGTCCCTGTATGATCTCTTCCCTGAAATGGGCAATTTTTGGCTTCATGTCCACTATCCTGAGCTTCTCCGGGACTTCCATCAGGCATCACCTGCCAGCCTTATCCCACTGAATTCCCATCTCCTGTCAGGCTGGAAGAAATTCCTGTATGTAATTCTTATATGGTCTGCCGGAGTAACGCAGGAACCTCCCCTGAGAACCATCTGGTTGGCCATGAACTTGTGGTTGTATTCTCCAACTGAACCGGGAAGAGGAGAACTGCCTGGATAGGGAACATATGGGCTTCTGGTCCATTCCCAGAGGTCACCAAGGGCCTGCCCTGATCCGTTGTCATTTTCATCAACCGGAAGTGGATGCAGGTACCATGAATCCAGGAAATTACTGTATGCTGACCTTCCGGATCCGGAAAATGCCACCTCCCACTCCTCCTCACTGGGAAGTCTCTTTCCAGCCCAGGTGGCATAGGCATCAGCCTCATAGAAACTTACATGGGAAACAGGTTCTTCCAGGTTCAGTTTCTGTAATCCCGAAAGGGTGAAGATCTTCCATCCATTTTCGTCCTCAACCCAGTAAAGAGGGGCTTTCCAGTTATTTTTCCTTGATACTGCGAGCCCGTCGGAAAGCCAGTAAGTGGGATCCTGGTAACCACCATCCTCCATGAATTTCAGGTATTCCCCATTTGTGACAAGCCTTTCCCCAATATCAAAACCGTCAAGCCAGACCTTATGCCTTGGCGTCTCGTTGTCAAATGAAAACCGGTTGCCGGAATGCCCAACTTCAAAAAGTCCCGGTTCGTGGTGCCTGTATGTCATCTTTCCTGCCATGCCGGCTTTAGAAGGTTTTGCATCCATGTATGCAGGGAAAGATGGGTTGTTGAAAAAATTGTACTTTATATCCATAAGCATGAGTTCCTGGTGCTGCTCCTCATGGTTTATCCCAAGTTCCATTATCGACAGTGCTTCCCTGCCCTGCAGTTCATCAATGTGCGTTGAAATATCGTTCTCAACTTTCATCCTGTATTCCAGAATCCTGTCTACTATGGGCCTTGACTGTGTGCCTCTCAACTCTTTCGGGAAATAGCTGCCTATGGTTTCATAGTAAGAATTGAAAAGGTAATCAAAGGACTGGTCAAAAACGGTGTAATCCTTTACAAATTTCCTTAAAAGAAACTTCTCGAAGAACCATGTTGTATGGGCAAGGTGCCACCTCATTGGACTTGCATCCTGACCGCACTGTATCACCATGTCCTCCACGGAAAGCGGTTCAACAATCTTCAG
>JAKBSB010000150.1 GCA_021845155.1 Thermoplasmata archaeon | reverse complement strand
AGGTGATGAAAGTTTCCGGGCACAGGATTGGAACAATTGAAATCGAGGATGCACTTGTATCGTTCAAGGAGATTGCTGAAGCTGCGGTATTCAGTAAACCAGACGCGGTGAAGGGTGAGGCAATAGTTGCATTTGTGATCACCAGGCAGGGAGTCGCTCCTGGAAAAGAACTTACTGAAAGACTCAAGAGAGGAATACGTGAGACAATGGGCCCTATACTTGTACCGGATGAAATCCATTATGTGCAGGCAGTTCCAAAGACAAGGAGCGGTAAGATAATGAGGAGGGTTCTGAAAGCGGTTTATACCGGCCAGGTTCCAGGTGACATAAGCACACTTGAGAACGAAGCATCGGTTGCAGAAATAAAGGAGGCCATTGAACTACTGAGAATACAGACAAAAAAATAGCGGCAGAAAAGCAATCACCGGTTTCAATGCCCTGAGAAAAACACAGAAATGCACAACGAGGAATTGTTCATCAGATAAATATTCCATTCTTTACTTGATATGCCGCAATAGGGCTCTTAATGAATGTAATATTGAATTTTTATATACAAACCTGTATGTTTCAACAGACGTAATCCCTATTTAAGGAGGTTACAGGAGAAAGGAGAATTAGCATGGTTGAGACAGAAAATCTATTTGGAACGGTATTCAAGGTAGATCCCGCGCCACTTGGACTCACAGGCTTTGCATTTACGACTTTCATGCTCAGTTTTGTAAATGCAGGAATTATTGGAACTGCCGGCGGTACCGGAATGGCAATATCATTTGCCTTTGCATACGGGGAGCCTGGCACAGCTCATCGCAGGACAATGTGAAATACGGCGGAGACCCCAGTTCGGCTTTGTTGCTTTTTCAAGTTTTATTTTATCACGATTTTTATGGGAGGTCAGAATATCATAAATACCTAAATATCACGATTTGTTTAGCACAGTCATGAAGAATCTCAGGTCTCTTTCAATTGTTGTTGTGGTTGCATTCATAGCCGCAGCAATGATCGCACCAATATCAACCGCAGGGACCGTGAATATGGTTCTGGACCCAAATGATAATTCCGCAAATCTTACGATAAATGCCAGTTCACAGCTAATGGTGAAAACAAATGCAACAGGAGGTTTATCCCTGATGGCATTCAAATTACTGGAACAATCATTCAACCAGAACTACAGCTATAATCTGACAGTGGTGGCTGGATCAAACGTTTCTCATAATATGAACAGCTTACTTCATAAATTCAACTCAAACCTTACAGTTAATTATTTCATGGCCAGCGTTACAGGAAACCAGGTAATGGCAAACAGCACTGAGTTCATCCACAATTACTCAAGCAGCATGGCAATGAATATGACTGGCATTTTTAACGGCAGCACTGCAAACCTGTCCTGGAGAGATGCACTTTCCAACAGCAATTTGAGCGGGTGGACCGGTGGAAACACATCGGTTCCGTTGAAATATCATTCAAACTCCACATTTGGCATGTATGATTTTTCAGGATTTCACAAGTCACTTTCAACATGGAACAGAACGTACAATGCTGCAACAAACATCACAACATTCACGTCACAATCGTCATCAGTGACCCAGCTAAGTTTCTTTAACCTGACATCCAACCTGACCATCAGGTACACAAGCGATCCGATATACACAATAACGGTTCACGGGGACGCGGTTGCCGGCACAAACACAATTCTCATTGAAAATCCATCACATGGAACCTTTACAGTATGGTATGCAATCGCCGCAGCTGTAATCGTTGTCGGTGCAATAGGAACCATGGCATTCAGGAAGAGGAGACTCAGCTAAATTTTTATAATTCCGTATTTCTCTCCCAGATAATCCATACTTTTGCCATTTTTTATGTCATCCCTGAAGCTCCTGATCAACTCAAACCTGTCCTTCATGATGTGAAACAGCTTTGGATTCCTGAGAATAGCTGCGGGATGAAACTGTGGTAAAATGAACATGCCATTAACATGGTAAATGCTCTTCCACGCTTCGGATATCCTGCCGAAATTCATCTTCAATATGATTCCAATGGATTTCAGGGCGGAATTTCCCATTGGTATTATAAGTACAGGACCAACAGTTTCAATCTCCTTGCTGAGAAATGGTGTGCATTTCCTGATTTCAGTGATCTTGGGGGTTCTTCCTATCTTGGGTCTGCATCTAACTGCGTTTGTTATGTAAACTCTGCTCCTTGGAAGGTTTGCTTCAATGAGCATTTTATCCAACAGTTTTCCGCTTCTACCCACAAAGGGGATCCCTGTCTGGTCTTCGTTTGAACCCGGTGCCTCACCCACAATCATAACTTCAGCCGTTCTATCACCAATCCCGCATACTGCAGTTTTTCTTGATAGGTGTAGATCGCATTTTTTGCATCCTTTTATTTCATTACAGAGTGAAATAAGCCCATCCATCTCTTATGTTAATGATCATTTTCTTATTTATTGGTATTGTTGCAGTGGAAGTTAATCTTCCGAAACAGCAGATCCCATTGCACTATTCCCGGAAACCTGTTTCTTTCTGGCAGTGAGGTAAATGCCTATAGATATAAGAACAAGTCCAAGGTAGGTGAAGTAGGTATTCACCTCTCCAAGAATCAGGTAGCTGAAAAGAACGGAAAGGGCGGGAACAGTGAAAAAAAGGCCTGAAATGGATGATACGCTGTACTTCCGGAAAAGGAAGAGAAATATGAAGTAGGCTACAGCTGTTCCCAGGCTTCCCATGAACAGCGTCACCAGTATGAAACTGATGTTCAATCCCGTGAATGTGAAGCTACCATCAAGGAAAGCCCAGAGTGCAATGACAGGTAGAGCATATGCAAACTGCAGAGAGTTTACTGCAAAAACATCAGTGCCGGTTGACAGGAATCTCTTGAAGTATATGGTACCCAGAGACCAGCTCAAAGCGGCAATGAGAAGAAGGAATATACCGATTCCCGGTTTGATGTATATCTGTTCAGCGAAAATGGTTATAAGACCAGCAAAGCCTACTGCAGTTCCTGCAATCTTGAACCTGTCAAGCTTTTCCCCAATCAGGAGAAATGAAAATACGAGCATAAGTATGGGATATGAGTAAATTATAAGGCTTGAAAGGGACGCGCTCACAGTCTCTTCTCCAGTGAACCAAAGCCCCATGAATATCGTAATATTGAGCAGTGAAAATCCAAAAATCTTCAGGTGAGTTTTCAGATCCAGGGGTATTTTCATGCTTCGGAAGAAAATTGCGAAGGAAAACACAAGGGCAAAGAGGACTCTGAACAAAAGTACCATCATTGGAGGTTCGTATTGCAGAGCTATTTTGACGAAGGGGTAATTGATTGCCCAGAAGGAGGCCATGGCAATAAATGCAATGCCGTCAGCCAGTTTTGCCATTTCTCCAGTATTCCTGGCAGGATTAAATCTTTGCGTAGTGGAAGGTTGGAAAATCAGGTGTGGTGTGGGCAATTGCAAAATATAAGTTCAGGGATTTTGCATTTATCTCCCTGAAATTGGAATTTAATCTTTAGGCCAACATGATTTGGGTAAATTGAAAAGATCCGTGCTTTCCGCTTTCTTGGTAATAGGTTATCTGTCATTCTGTGATATGAGGATCGCAAATTCACAGTCAAGAGTGCTGTCAAGAGGTGGCCGGATAATGATATCGTCTCCTTTTCTCACGGCAATCAGTACCTTACCATTCTTCTCCAGGTAATCGTGGAATTCCCTTGTGGCCTTACCCCTGAAGGAATCATCAACAGGAACCTCCTCAAATCTCATTTTTCCGTCAGTCCTGAGAAGTTCCCCGTATATTTTTGATATTCCGGGGTTAAGGACTGCATTTGATATGAGCAGTGAGGATACATTCCCCTTGACTATTATTTCGTCCGCCCCAAGGTTCCTTGCGGTATTTTCATCTAACTCCCCCCAAGGATACCTACTTTCTTCAGAGGTGGGAGGAATTGGGCAGTGAACCTCAATCCTTTTCCATATTTTACCAGCTTGACCTTCTTCGTGTTTATGTCCATCTTCTTCTCTCCTCCTTTTATTACGATTGATTTCCCATAGTTATGCACACCGACAACACTGAATCTCTCATGATCATGCAGAATCATGTCTCCAGGCTGGAATGCATATCTTTTCCTTCTTATTGATGGCCTGAATCCCTTCCTGTTCGTCTGGATGGAACGGTTGTTCCTCCTTCTCTGTGTGATTGTAAACGGCAATGTCCTGATCTGATCAGTTCCTCCGGCAATTACG
>JAKBSB010000149.1 GCA_021845155.1 Thermoplasmata archaeon | reverse complement strand
TGCCCGGATCACCGGGCGGTTTCGCCGGTCTTTCCTGCTACTTTTCTTTCAGGGCTTCCTTCATCTTTACAGCATCAGTAAAGGGAGGAAGGCACATCTTCTCGGTGCAGACATAGGCGGTTGTCTCACCATTTACCTGCTTCATTGAAGACACGTTTTCAAGTACTTCCGAAATAGCCTTATCTTCCGGTTCCTTCAGTATAACCACTGCCTGGGGCAGGTATCTTTCCATCACTGAATCTATCAATTTGACAGCTTTCTCATCCTCCTTATTGCCAACTATCACAACGCTGTATGCTTTGTTCATGAGTATGTCTGCGGCCATAAGGCTGAATGAATAATTAGTGGGGCTGTTTTCAATCTCCTTCCCGAATGCATTTATTGTCCTGTATGCCATCTCTTCGTATTCCGGATCCGATTTCAGGAGGTAGAGCTTGACCAGGTTCATCATTTCAATGGAATTGCCTGAGGGAACTGCCCCGTCATGCGCCTGCTTTGTCCTTATGACAAGATCCTTCCTGTCTGAGGATGACATGAAGAAGCCACCATTCTCCTTGTCACTGAACCTGCTGGTGAGTGAATCCTGGAGTTCCAGCGCTTTCCTGATATATTCAAGGTCCATGGTACTTTCATACAGTTCAATGAGGCCGTAAATCATGAAGGAATAGTCGTCCAGGAATCCGCTGATTGCCACATTTCCGTCCCTGTATCTGTGGTAAAGCATCCCGTTACCGCTCAGCATGTTGTGCAGTATGAATTCTGCTGATTTTTTTGCAGTCTCAACCATTTCCATGTTCTTAAGCGATCTTCCTGCATATGACAGGGCGGCAATCATCAGTCCATTCATGTCAGCCAGTACCTTGTCGTCCAGGTGCGGCCTTATCCTCTTTTCCCTGAAAGCAAGCAGTTTCTTTCGTGAATCTTCCAGTATTCCTACCATTTCTTTTTCCGGAATGCCTCTTTCCCTGGCAAACTGCCTCAAATCGTAGTTGACTGTCAGGAGGTTTCTTCCAGTTCGCCTGCCTGTGGATTCCTCGACAAAATTACCCGTTTCTATCACATTGAAATAATCGCTGAAAACCTGGTAGGCATCCTCGCCAAGAACTGACCTTATTTCACCGGCAGTCCATGTATAGAATTTTCCCTCCATCCCTTCGCTGTCCGCATCCAGTGCTGAATAGAAACCACCCTCCGGACCCGTGAGTTCCCTCCTTACAAATTCAAAAATTTCCGTCGCAACCTTCCTGTAAAAATCCTTTCCGGTTGCCTGGTATGCTTCAGAATAAGCCATTATCAGAAGCGCCTGGTCATAGATCATCTTTTCAAAGTGGGGTACAACCCAGGCCGCATCGGTAGAGTAACGGTGGAAACCAAAACCAACCTGGTCAAAGATGCCGCCGTTCCTCATTTTCTCCAGCGTCTTTGTGACCATCTGAAGTGATCTCTGTTCCCCATATCTTCTGTAGTACCTCAGCAGATACATGAGGTTGTGCGGGGTCGGAAATTTTGGGGAAGTCCCGAAGCCCCCGTTCGCATCATCAAAAGAATCCAGGAAACCCTGGAACGCATTCTGGAAAACATCCTTTCCAATCTCACCGGTCCTGGCTTTCCTGGCATTTCTCTCAAGGTTCACCATGATCTCGTTTGCCCGTTTTTCAACACCTTCCCGATCATTTGCCCAGAGTTCTTTCAGGTTGCTGCAGAGTTCCAGTATTCCCATCATTCCTCTCCTGCTTTCCCTTGGCATATAAGTAAGGGCAAATACGGGCCTCCTGTCAGGAGTCAATATGACATTCAGTGGCCAGCCTCCTCCGCCAAGGGTCATCTGGCAGACTGTCATGTAAATGTCGTCAATGTCGGGCCTTTCCTCACGGTCCACCTTTATGGCAATGAAAGTTTCATTCATTGCGTCAGCAACTTCCTTGTCTGTAAAACTCTCCCTCTCCATCACGTGGCACCAGTGGCATGTTGAATACCCTATGCTCAGGAATATGAGCTTGTTCTCTTTTGCTGCAGCTTCGAAAGCCTCCTCTCCCCACGGATACCAGTTTACGGGGTTGTGGGCATGCTGAAGAAGATACGGGCTTTTCTCGTTAACGAGTCTGTTTGAATAGCTTTCCATCTTGACCAATCCGACAGGTGCGATAGAGGTCCTGTCCTTTACAAGATTGGGATCACGTTAAAAAAAATATTGTCAAGCTTGACGGGATATGACATCTATTGGTTTCCCTGTTTCATTGAATCAATATGGTACATTCTCGATGAATTCGGGACAAATCTTTCACGGCAAACAAGCTATTATCATGCAGGAGGGAAAAGATATAACAGGTTGCACCACCTCCCCTGTGATAACAGACGAAACAGGTACATTTTTGACATGCTTGCCATACTACCGGAAAAGGATAAACTATACTGGAGAAAGATTCGTGAACCTGCTGCTTTTTATTTCCGGATCCATTTTTGCGTGTACCCTTATTCTCGTGTTCACCAAGCCAAGGGGTTTGGGGATTGGCTATTCTGCACTTGTTGGTGGGGCCGTATCAGTTTTGCTTGGCGTGACTTCGCTTGAAGATATTGTAAGAGTTCTGTATATTGTCTGGAATCCCACGCTCACATTCATCGCAATAGTGATCATAACAATGGTTTTTGATGAATCAGGTTTCTTCACTTATGCGGCCACCCGGCTTGAAAAGATAGCTCATGGGAGCCCCATAAAGCTATTCATTCTCATCATACTTTTCGGCTCATTTGTCTCTGCTTTTTTTGCCAACGACGGTGCGGCACTGGTACTTACCCCAATAATATACTGGGTTCTTTCCAGCACAGACATCCCAAGAAAGTCATATCTTCCATATATCATGGCCGTTGGATTTATTGCGGATACTGCCAGCCTCCCATTTGTCATCAGCAACCTGACCAATATACTTGCAACAAGTTTCTTTGACATACATTTTCTTCAGTATGCTGAGGCAATGATAATTCCCGATGCAGTGGCAGTCCTCACAAGTCTTGCGGTTCTACTGGCCATGTACGGCAAATCGCTTCCTGAAAGCTTTACCACCGTGAAAAACGTCAATCAGCAGGATGCCATAAAGGACAGGAGGATATTCAGCATGGCCCTCCCTGTGCTTGGCATCCTGGCCGTGATATATTCGATAGGGGGGATATATTCTATCCCGGTTGCAATATTCGCATTTCCAGGCTCCCTCATCATTCTGCTTATTGCATGGCAGGGAAAGAAAATAGATACGAAAAAGATTCTCAAAGAATCTCCATGGCAGATAATACTTTTCTCAATAGGCATGTATGTTATAGTTTACGGAATGGCAGAGCAGGGACTGGCAGCAATGGCTGCTGGCGTCCTCATTGACGTCTCGGCTTTTCCGGGGCCATTAAATCTGGTTTTCTCAGGATATTTCATGTCAGCACTTGCGGCTGTAATGAACAATCTCCCGTCAATAATGCTCGGAAACCTGGCAATCAGGTCATCCGGTCTGGGATTGCAGTATGTTTATGTCAATGTTATAGCGAACGACATCGGGCCAAAATTCACGACTATAGGATCGCTGGCCACGCTTATCTGGATATATACTGTCAAGAAAAAGATTGGAATAACAATTTCCTGGAGATATTACATGGGAACTGGATTCCTTATGGCCCTCCCGGTTCTGACCACAACCCTTCTTGCCTTATGGGTCGTCACAATAATCTAGAAAAAAATAGAGTTATTAAACAATCAAAAGAATATACCTAGAAAGAATAAGGTATCAAAATGAAGCTGGCTATCCTTATCAGGCATGGAGAGAGCGAGGCGAACGTAAAAAACCTCATTTCAGAAGACAATGAGAAGTTTCCGCTTACCCTTAAGGGTAGGGATCAGGCCAAATTTATTGCTGAGCAGATAGGGGTATTCAAGTTTGACGGAATCATCTCAAGCCCGGTTCTCAGGGCAAGGCAGACCTCGGAAATAATAAGTGAGCATATCGGCATTCCTTATGTTATAGATTCCAGAATAAGGGAATCCGGACTGGGCGATTATAACAACAGGAATATTTCTGAGGTGGGAAACATGTCCAGGACTGAAATGGGAATGGAAAGCTGGGATTCCCATGTAAGGAGATTCAGGGAGACATTCAGTGCATATAATGGAAACTACATAATGGTAAGCCATGCGCTTCCAATAAGGGCTGCAGTTTCTAGTTTCCTAGGTTTCAATGAGGAGGAAAGTTTTGGCATAAACATAAGAAATGCATCAATGTCAGTTATAGACATTGAAAAGAAAAA
>JAKBSB010000001.1 GCA_021845155.1 Thermoplasmata archaeon | reverse complement strand
CTGGTTTCCCGGTATCTGCTTTCATCTCCTTTACAGAAATATTTCTGGAAAAGCTTCTTGAAATGGCACACTATCCACTTGTCATTACTGAAATGGAAGCCCAGCTTGCCCTTGGAACTCGCATAAAGAAGGGAAGCACCAACTACATTCCTGCCATAATTAACAGATCGGACAACCTTTATGCATTTCCATTGGCAGGAGAATCTGGATCCCTGTCGAGAATTCTAAGAAGTGACGCCATACTCACGATAAATACAGGTAAGGAATGCCTAAACGCAGGAGAAAGTGCCACAATTCACTATTTTAATGAGGAGCCCGGTTTTACCAGTGGTGTACTTGCAGGTGACGTAGATCCTTTTATGGACACAATCTTCAGCATTTCCGGAAGTTTTTTCTCATCCTGCAGAACATCTCATGAAGAGGGGCTTAAGTGCCTTGAAAACGGATCTGCGAATTTGATGGGAGTGAGAGTGAAATCTGGAACAAAACCCTTTGCCGGGAAAAAAAGATCGTATAGATTTTTCAGGATCTTCTCTTCAGACTTGGGAATTGTCTTCAGGAAGGGAGAGAATGATGTTTTTAATGACATTAAGAACAGGAAGGGAGTTGCACTTGGAATTCCAGCCGTTGGCACCTATCCTGCAGAACTTATCAGGAGCTGCCTTGCAGCTTCAGGTTTTGATGCCGGTCCAGATTCTTCAGGAGTGGAGTACCCTGATCTCAGGGGAATAGCACTTGCAGTAAGAAATGGCAGGATTCCTGCCGGAATAGGCAACGGTGAAACGGCCTCAAGATACAACCTGGATTTTCGTCCCGCTGCAATTGAGGAATACTATGTTGCTGTTTCAGATGAGAATCTTCAGGATTTTCAGGATATCCTCAACAGAATTGGAAATGAAGGACTAAGGATCCTCAAGGAATATTACAGGTCCTACAACATAAATGCGGACCTTTTCACAGGGCGGATATTTTCATCCGGAATCAGTTAATCATTTAAATCCAGTATGATTAACCATTATGAACTATCTGTATCATGCCAGGCATCTTGTTCTCGGCCGGTTCAGGCAGGCTGATCTGGAAAGGATCGCCGCCTCCAGGGTGATGGTGGTGGGTGTTGGAGGCACCGGAAGCACTGCAGCCAGGCTCTTTGCCGAAGCAGGGGTCTCTGAACTTTCCATTGCTGATCCGGATGTTGTAAGCGTATCCAATTTACAGAGGCAGCAGTACTCCACCGGGGATATTGGCAGGAAAAAAGTATCCGCGACTTCTGAATACCTGAAGAAAGTGAACCCGGAAATTGAAGTCAAATGCTATGATACAGTTTTCGATTCCGGATTCGCACTTTCACATGCCGGAGAATATGACCTGATATTCGACGGAACAGATAATGTTACTACCAGACGGATTATAAACGACATAAGCGTAAAAACAGGAACACCGTGGATATTTTCATCAGCCATAGAAACGTATGGTGAGTTCAAGGCCATAATCCCGGGCAGGACCTCGTGCTACGCATGTTTCATGCCGGAACTTGAAGGCCCTCAGCAGACCTGTTCCCAGATAGGAGTCCTGAATTCCGTACCGGCCACTGTCGCTTCTCTTGCATATGTCCTTGGATTGAGGATACTGAAAGGTGATGAGGTTTCCGGGGATATCCATTTCCTTGATGCGTGGGACATGACACTGGAAAAGATCAAAACTCTCAAGAACCCCCAGTGCCCGGTTTGCACCCATGGCAGTTTCAAATATCTTACAGATCAGTACAGCGGCTTTGACCCGAGAATTGTGCAGTGAAATCCCATAAAACAGTGAATCATCTTTCGCCCCTGCGCCTGACGATTCCAAAAAGGTCAGAAAGAGCAAGAACGCAGAAGATAAGTCCCGAAAGCAGAGAAATGAAGAAGAAGATTTCAATGTCCAGGAATAAAGGAATACTGTTGTCCGGAATAATTCCATTGGTGAAATCAATTACCATCAGTATTATTCCGTTAAGAATTGTGTAAAGGAAAAGCCTGTTTACCTGCCCGAAAATAGGCTGTTTAAGACTGTCAGAAGAAAAGTTAGGTATCATTGTTATGAGAACTGCATAAGCAGCAAGCAGAAGACCTATAAGGCTTGCATATACTCCAAGCAGGGATGTCTGCGAGAAGAAAACAACAAATCTTGCGGAAACATCAGGAATTCTATAGAACTTGATATACTGGTTGCTGGTCAGGAAGGTAATTATGAAGGCAAAGGCAAAAACTGTCCTCACCTTGTAAAGGCTCTCAATCCTGCCCTTAAGCTTGACCTGAACCATTCAGACCTTATCATAACCCAAGTATAAATACTTGCCATGGAATATTCTGGACTTGATAAGACATCCCCTAATCCAGAACTTTGTACAGCCATTAATTATTCCTGGCAACCCAATCGGAATACTTCAGAGAGTCCTCATTTCCGGATTTTTGAAAAGGCATTTTCATTTGCATGTTTTGGGAACATTGTTAACATGAAAACAGTAACTTCTTATTATCCTTCTAAAATGTCATTCAAAATAATGAGTTATTTTTTTAATCCCTTTAATGCCTGAACACCCTTCTTCAAATATCCGTATATAGGTGAATTGAATAAACAAACATGGTTAAAACTACATTAATGCATGTCGGCCCTTCCATCGGTGATTATGAAGTACAACTGGCAGGTGTATCTCCTGATCAGGGTTTTGCATCCGAAAAGTTCAAGTCTGCAATGAGAGAGGCGTTAAATGGGCTCCTTTATGTCATGGGAAGCGATGAAAGCTACCTTCCTTTCATCATTCCTGGGAGTGGAACGACTGCCATGGAATCTGTAACTACGTTTCTGCAGAAAAAGGACAGGATTCTCGTCATAAGCAACGGCGTCTTTGGAAACCGCTGGGAAGGAATATTCAACAGATATGACGTGGAGCTGACAATTCTGAAATCCCGCGCCGGATATTGCGTATCCGATGAAGAGATCATGAAGGAGCTGAATGGAAAGCATTACAAAATGATAATATCAACTCATGTGGAGACAAGCACAGGAGTCAGGTTCCCCGTGGAGAAATATGCACCCATATTCAGGGATCACGGCGACATTGTTGTTGTTGATGGGGTTGCCAGTGTGGGAGGAGAGATGGTAAAAGCCTCAAAATGGGGCATAGACATATATTTGACTGCTTCACAAAAAGCCATTGGAGCGCCACCTGGAGCCGGATTGTTGGTGGTAAAAAAGAAGCTTTTTCAGGAATACTCGGAAGGGAATATATCTGGATATGTAACGAATCTTACCAACTGGAAACCTGTAATGGAGACGTCACTCGAAGGTAAGGGCGGATATTTTGCCACACCACCCATAGGAGTCGTATTTTCACTGAGAAATGCTTTTGCGAGAATCATGGATGAGACCATGGAAAAACGGTCTGAAAGGCACAATGAACTTTCCGGGGTCTTGAGGAACGGGATTAAATCCATGGGACTTGGAATTGTTGCCCGGGAGGGTTATGAAAGCAGCACAGTGACCGGCGTATTGCTGAATGACATCGATTCTGACATGTTCGTGAAAAATGCCCTTAAGTATGGAGTGGAATTTGCTGCAGGGGTTCACCCGGAGCTTAAAGGGAAATATTTCAGGATTGGCCACATGGGATGGGTCAGCAGGGAGGATATATTCAAGGCACTCAACGCCATATACAATACATTGAAGGAGTACAATCCAAAAACTCCAAAACCTGACATGGATTCAACAATTGGATAAGGCCTCCTTCCACCTATTTCATTTTTGTAAAACGATTGACCACAATCCTCTTTTTCTGCACTTAAACTATTGCCAAATACCTGCCAGTTAAGCTGGGTTTGCAGTATTTTAGTCGTATTCTGGATCATATCAGGGAACAGTAGTAAACAGGAGATGCTGAAAGTAAATTTCCTGCCATTATCCGGTTGTCATCTTCTTAACAACCTCGCCCCAAATCTTTCAAGTACAGGATCGATTGGCGATACAACTGTTATATCACTTGAAGAAGCAAGTATTATTCCAATAACATTCTTGTTTTCATCCATTACAAACGCCCCTTCGTCACCTGAGAGTGCAAAGTTTGATTTTTCCCTGGCTACTATGAACTGGTCACGGAAAATGTGCTCACCACCTGGATAGATGACGGATACAGTGGCATCGGTACAAATTATAACCCCATATGTAGTGTCGGTTGTCCTACCCCTTTTCATTACCTTCATGCCAAGGGAGGGTTCAGCAGTGTTTCCTATGTTCCCTATCCTTACTATTCTGCCTGCCACTCCTACATCCTCGTAGATCAGGGCCACTGCGCAGTCCATTGTGTTTGAGTTTCCCTTTACTGGAAGTGCGGTGGAGCTCAGGAACCCTATAACGTCCTTCTCGTTTCCCCCATCGAAGTAAGCGTCCTGGGACACCTCATCCCTCAATTCAAAATTTTCCGGTGCCAAAGCTCTTCCTGAGGAGAGTATATAGAATTCGTTATCGATGATCACGACACCTCCGATTGTGCCTGCAACAGGAAAATTTACGTTTCCCACTGAAACTCCTCCCTGGACAGGCCTTATTTTAGTGGGTTTTGGCGATTCAGGAGGCATGATTATAATGCTTGGTGAATTCGTCCTCCAAAGACCCATGTTGAATTCAGACGTTATGGTTTCATTCTCCCTGAAATTGTTTGAAAAGAGATTCAGGAGGAATTCCCTGTTAACAAGAGATATGCCAAGAGCAACGAAGCTGTTCATCTTGAAAGCATAATTTACGGCCGCTTCCTTGAGTTCACGGGCAGTATCATAACCGCAGGTGAAATGGTAATGCTCATTCCCGAGAAGATAACTGTCTTCCCCCAGTTCCCTTTCGCAGAGGCCACATTTTTCCATATAGATTTTTCCCGGTAGTCTCAAGCCCAATACATTTTATAGATATAAAACAAATTGATTTGATATTTTTTAAAAAAATAGAAAAATACTGGTTTTAAAAATTATATTAAAAATTATGGTGGTGATAGGAGATGCTGTGGAACTGCTTCGATTGCTGTTATGGCAGCCAGTACTGCAGATATTATAAGGCCAAGCCAGAACAGTACAAGTATTACAGTCCAACCCTTTGAGACTTTCTCCCTTCCCGGCAGCATGTCGTATATGAGTGTTGTGGGGAAGGTGAAGACTCCGGTCAGGCCAAACGCTATGTACAGGCCAAGCATTGCAATTGGGCTTGATGTCATCTTGTCAATGTATGCATTGGCGCCGTAGTAGATCGCTATTATTCCAGCAAAGAAAGCAAGTATACCAACGTACTGGAGCTTCTGCCTGTACCCTATGGCTACTGCCATCATAACCAGAATCATTCCGATGAACATGTAAGGGTCGTAAAAGAGGATATTATAGCTGCCCGGAAGCGGCCATGTCATTTCCCCATAAAATCCCATTATCAGGATAACTACTCCCAGTACACCCAATGGAAATACCCCTGGTTTAAGTATCTCCTCGATATTCTTTGCACCATTTTTCCTGTATTCAAGATAAACTGATGCGGTCATATACACTGAAACTATGCCCACTAAAGCAAGGGTGAACAGTTCCATTGCCAGATCGTCAATAAATGCCATTTTTTATGTCACCAGAGTTTTATCTCCGAGCCCTACTAAAAACTATGTACTTATATTTCAGGTGTGCGTTTTATATCAAGATTGTTAACAATATTTATCCCTGTACCAAAATCTGCCTAATGGTTCACTGCCCGAATTGTCCTGAATTGTTGTCTGCCCTATCTGCATCGGTTACGTGATATCTCGTCCTTTTGCGACATTGTGGACATTTGACTGAAAACGCATGAGGGCCATACTTGAACACAATACCGAGGTCCGAAAATGAATTTATTTCACTGTAATTGAACTGGAACTCCTTCCCACACTCCGGGCATTTAAGGTTGTATAATGTTGCCATTGGAATTCTTCATTTGCCAGTAGTATATTTATTTTGCCGGAATCCGGAAAAGCTTGCCGTTTCAAGCTATACCAATAAATTTTTACCCCGGAAACCTCAAGAAATGCACAAAAATAGATTGGATTAAAATGGATATATCCCAACTTTATCTTGCGGCTCTCCCCTCTGCTTAAACTCCAGGGTCCGGGGAGGGATATTACTTCACAGTCTTTCTGGCTGTTTGCCTGACTGTGCCGGTTGTTTTCATAGTGGAGGTTTTTTCTGCTGCTGATGATTTTTTAGTTCTGGACGCACTTTTTGGCTTTGATAGAACGGCAAGTGCCTGGTCTACAGTAACTGCTGATTCAAGGCGATCAGCCAGGTCTGTTTCTCCTATTGACCTGAGCCAGCCGGATATATGCTTCTGGCCCAGATGGTACTGGACACATCCAGGGTCTATATCTTTCAGCCTTTTCAGTTCACTCTCGAGTTCTTTCCTGTCGTGTGCAACGCCTTTGACACAGTAGTAGTATGATCTAAAATAGAATGGTTCCATGTTTACTAATTTATTCATATTCTATTAAGATTTTGATTTTTATTTTTGATGTGGATCTGCAATAGTTCAAACAAATATAGATTATTTTTTAATCCATGATATAAATCCAATGTACAAAAAAGCCTCCTTCATTGTGGCAGGTTCAAAGCTTTCAGAATAATATTTAAGCATCCTTGAAGTTCCTTACTAAGATGGAAAAACCGGGAGGAGATGACAGGATACCAGTCTTTGTTTCCATTTCTGGCCTTTTGACCGTTATACTGGGAATCATTCTGATTTTTTCACCACCTGTTTATATTTTCAATATTATAAGCCGGTCTTTCATAGACTATGAGAAGGATTTTACAATTTTCACCATAATTGCGGGCTTAATTCTCATAAGAAACGGTTTTAACATGAGGGAACGCAGAAGACGAACATGGATTTTCTCTATCTCGCTAATAATTATTGTTACCATACTTCTCGGATTTAACAGTGTGACAGTCTTCATACCCATACTTGTTGGTATTTTCTTCAACTTATACGTAATTTACAGGCTTTTAAAAGCAAGAAACATATACAGATTTCCTTCGACCAGGCTCATCAATATTGAGTTCGCCGCATCATTTATCACAATTGTATTTACCCTTTCATATGGTATTGCAGGAACCCTGTTTCTGGGAAAGAGCTTTGATCCGCCCATACTCAATGCAGGTCAGGCAATTTACTTTACGGGAGAGACTGTAACTACCCTTGGTTTTGGAGACATACTCCCCGTAACACTTACTGCGAGGCTTTTTACGATCTCGCTTGCCGTGCTTGGAATCGCATCTTTTTTTGGAGCAATGGTTATATTGATTTCACCTATCATAGAGAGGAGAATTGGTGGTCTGGTGGAAGTACTCAAAAAACAGCAGTTAAAGGGACTGAAGAACTACACGCTCGTATGCGGATTTTCCGGCTATATTTCAGAGTACCTTAAGGATGTGAAGGGAAAAGGGGGTGTGGTTATTATAATGACCAGGGACCAGAGAATTATTGAGCCAGTAAAAGAGACCGGATTCCTCATACTTGAAGAGAATCCAGCTGATGAAAACTCTTTGAAAGACTTCAATTTTTCCGATGCCAGGACAATACTTGTTGCATCGGAAGATGATGGGCAGAACCTGATGATTGCAGCTTCATTTTTCCAGTTGAACGACCAGGAGAACCTGAGAAAAAAAATTACTATACTTGTAAAATCCCCGGATCTCCTGCAAAAATTCAAGTTATTCCAGTACAGGGTCATGGATATATACTCCATTATCGGGAATTACATTCTTTCTACTGACAATGAAAGTTGAATCAGAAATCGGAATAACATCATGCATATATCATACTATTTGGTCATGAACTTTTTGTTGTCACAATGACTGACGACGAGGCAATCCCTATATTTCTTTTCCCGATTTCCGAGAGAATAAGTTTGCTGATTGCTGTCTCAGTTTTCTTTCTGTCCCAGAGGTCCGTAATATACCTCAAGTTTACCAGTACATAATTTGAGTTGAATGAGATAAAAACCTGTGGCTCAATTATTCCCCTTTCAATGTAGTACTTTGTCTTCATTTTATCATACTGTTTCCTTGCTTCCTCAAAGAACCTGCCGGTTACGCTTACAGCTATTTCCTTGAGGACTGCAGTGGCCTCCTCTATATCCACATCGTAAAACAATGGGATGTCTATGTTATCCCATAGAAAATTGAATCCTTTTGAGAAATTAATGATTTACATGGTCATTATCTGGTTGTTTGGAATCTCCACGACACGCCCTGTGTAGAGGTCGGCCGCTGTCCACTGCTTTATCTCCATTATGGTAAAGAAGAAAGCGTTTATGTCTATGACATCCCCCTCTTCGTTGCCAACCTTAATTCTTTCACCTATTGTAAATGGCTTGAAGAAGATTATAACCACCCAGGCTATGAGGCTGGTGATTGGATCCCGTAAGGAAAAGGCAATTCCTGCGGAAAATAAGCCTGCAGAAACCAGCAATATGCTTGTATCCTTAACAAATAGCGACAGGAAAATTATGAGGTCAATCAGCCCTATTATAAGGCCGAAAAACTTCCTGAGCTTGTATCTTGTTTTTACGCTGGAAATTTTGTTTATCACCCTGGAAATAATCTTGTATATTGTGAGGGAAATCGTTATGGCGATTGCCATTTCGAGGATTATATCAAAGTACGGAGAGATTCGATGAATGCAATAGGATTCATTTGCACCTTTCAATAGCCGTCTTGATACTTAAAGTTCTTGGGACTTTCAGAAGATTGCATGGTTATTCCTCAAAACATCTGCTAATTGCCCGACGACTGAGATGTTGCTTCATAATAGTTAAATTGCCATTATGCTCCGACCGGGATTTGAACCCGAGTCGAGGGATTGAGAGCCCCTAATGCTTGACCGTGCTACACCATCGGAGCTTACTCCCCGTTATGGTGTTGTTACATTTATTTTTTCCTCTTAGAAAATGGTAACAATCTGCCAGTCAAATAACTGAAATCGCGATTTCAAAATATGATATAAAAATGAGAAAGAATCATGATCAGGAATGTTTATGTCAGGATATTCCATTATTCACGTAACCGTGTCTCTGTATATCTGCTTCCTCAAACTGGCCAAAAAACCTTTGCAAGTTCAACTACAACTGCCATGGCCAAGCCAATATAAATTATGAGTTTAGGATCAAGCGCGGGTCCGGTTATCTCTTCTTCATCGAAATACCTTATAAGTCCAGCTCCTGACTGGAAACCAGAATCCTTCTTGTCAGCCATGTGGATGATTATTAAACTTTAGAATTTAACACTATCGGTAAACTTTGAGAATTACAGCAATAAATGAAACTGCCACAATTTTCTACCTGTTCCCCGGTGTGAAAACAAAGCCTCCTCAATGTTTCTCAAAGGACATTGCACCCTGTGAGATCTTCAGTTGCAATGGCTTGATCGAATTACCACCTGCAATATCCATAACTTTGCCAAGATCCCTGTTATGGCAGACCACAAAAACATTCGTCCCACCTGTAACTATATAAGATAACCAGAATTTCTTCCTTGTCTCCCTGACTTTTTCTATGAAGCTTCTCATTGCCCCATTTATGATTTTTACACCCACGCTCTCTATGAGGGAGTGATAATCCTCAGTGTCCTCCTGGGCCATATCAAATATTTCCTCCAGTTCACCGTTCCTGACCAGTCCTTCCAGTTTTCTGATACGATTCCCAGCCGTTTTTACCCTCTCTCCATAAAGTTCGCTTTTAACAATGTTCTCATGAATGGTATCCGAAGGTTTCCTGGGCTCTGGGAAAGGACAGCCTGCAATGGTGAAATCGCTGAACACGGGCCAGTCTGCGACAGTCCGTGTAATCGCCTTGTTCCTGTCAGTTTCCGTTACGGTAAGCCCCCCATAAAAAGATCTTCCCACACTTTCAGATACTGATCTCAGGTCATTCTCGAACTCCCCCATATCAAGATCATTTCCAAGTATGGAGTGAATGCATTTTCCAAGTGCCGCTGCACCGGAATCGGAACTGCCGCTCAGGATTCCGTGGTTTTCCGATCTGAAGCATATAAATCTGTTTTTTTGATCCATTCCGAGCTTGTCAAATATCCTGCCCTCGTATTTTTCAATAATCCTGAATGGCGATCGGTAGCTGTTGTCCGGCGTTATCCTGTTCCCGTTGAAATAACCCTCCCTTGTTCCTGATATATACAGGGAAGTGGCTGTCCTGATGGAACGCTTTTCATCTGAATATGCTATGCCTGCTGAATCATGCATTGGAATGCGTCTGTTCTGATCGGATATTCCACCGAGCAAAACAATTCCAATGGTTGGGAATGCTACTGAACTGGAAATTTCCATCTCACCTTCTCTCATGTGAGAAGATATGGGAATCCCGTTATAATTGTTTTTCAACATTGTTAATTGCAAACATAAATTAAGAAACCTGTGATTAGCCTAAACGTGGTATCATGAGTGATGAACGTTCTGCCATGCTTGAAGCCATGAATATGAAATCCGTTGATGATCTGTTTTCGGATGTCCCTGCCAATATGAGAAAGAAAAGTTTCAGGATTCCAAAGGGAATCAGCGAATATGATCTGATAGAGGAGGCACGAAAAAATGCAGCAATGAACAGATATGAAGGCTACAGAAAGTTTCTTGGCTGCGGCATTTATGACAGGATAATCCCATCAAGCGTTGACTCCCTGATTTCAAGGTCCGAGTTTCTTACTTCCTATACACCTTACCAGCCAGAAATATCCCAGGGCATGCTACAGTCTCTTTTCGAATACCAGAGCCTCATATCAGACCTCATGGGAATGGACGCCACCAACGCATCAATGTATGACGGTTATAGCGCCCTTGCCGAAGCGGTGAGAATGGCATTCAGGATAAACGGAAAAACGGAGGTCCTCATACCGGAGACCCTTTATTCGGGCAAAGTGAAAGTGATAGAAAGTTACATCATGGGACTAGGCCTCAAGCTTGTAAGATATAGATATGAAAAAGGATCCGGATTTATGGACCTTGAAGACCTATCAAAGAAAATAAATGACAATGTATCATCTGTCGTAGTAGAAAACCCAAACGGGTTTGGAATTCTTGACGAAAATATCACACGGACAAGGGAAACAGTGGGCAATGCCCTCATAATAAGCTATGTTGACCCTGTTTCTCTAGGATTGATAAAACCCCCCGGAGAATATGATTGTGATATAGCAGTTGCAGAGGGGCAGTCGCTCGGCATACACAAAAGCCTCGGAGGCCCACTGCTTGGGATTATGTCTTTCAAGAAGGAACACGTGAGAAAATCTCCAGGAAGAATCATAGGAGAAAGTGTTGATGCTGACGGAAGGAAGGCTTATGTTATGACATTACAGACAAGGGAGCAGCACATAAGGAGGGAAAAGGCAATGAGCAATATCTGTTCTAACCAGGCGCTGATGGCAGTTGCTGCTTCAGCCTACCTGTCCATTCTGGGAAAGAGTGGCCTCAGGAACGTAGCCCTCAGAACTGCCTCCAATATGAAGATGCTTATTGAAACTTTCAGGTCCGTGAAAGGCTATAACCCTGATCTTTTCAGTGGACGCCATTTTTCAGATCTGCCGGTCCAGTCTAGAATAAGCAGCGAGGATCTGAGAAAGAGGCTTCTTGAAAAGAATATACAGGGAGCAATACCATTTGAAGGCCTCTTTCCGGATCTTTCAAGAACCTATGGAAACACTTCCTTCTTCTCTGTCACTGAAAAACACAATGCCGATGATTTTTCTGCACTGAAATCTGCACTGGAGGAATTCAAATGACTTACCACCAGGCAAAATACGATGAGCCGCTCATAAAAGATATACACTCCGGCACGGACTACAAGGTTCCTGCGGTAAGCGACAAAGAGGAGGAACTCATTCCGCGGTCGCTTGCAAGGCAAACCCTGAATCTGCCGGACGTTGCCGAGTTTGACGTGGTGAGGCATTATACCCGGCTTTCACAGATGAATTTCAGTGTTGATATTGGGACTTACCCCCTTGGATCATGCACAATGAAATTCAACCCGAAGTTTGCTGACAGCATATCCCAGATCAGCGGTTTCAGCGAGACACACCCCCTGCAGGATCAGGGATCAATTCAAGGGTCACTCAAGATTATGCATGAACTGCAGGAGTACCTCAAGGAGATCTCCGATATGGATGCCATAACACTTCAGCCGCTAGCTGGTGCCCAGGGAGAATTCACTGGCATACTCATCGTCAGGAAATATCTCGAGGACATAGGAGAACTTGGCAAGAGGACCGAGGTCATAATACCTGATTCAGCCCATGGAACAAATCCAGCATCTGCGGCCATGGCTGGTTTTGATGTTGTTGAGATTCCTTCGGACAGCAACGGCATGGTTGATATTGAGGCACTGGAGGCAGTCCTGTCGGATCGAACCGCAGCTTTCATGATAACAAATCCCAACACACTTGGTATTTTTGACAGAAACATAGTGAAAATATCTGAAATGGTCCACAAGGCAGGTGCGCTTCTGTACTATGACGGGGCAAATTTCAACGCCATCGTTGGCATAACGTCCCCGGGCATTATGGGGTTTGACATTGTCCATTACAATCTTCACAAGACCTTTGCTACGCCACATGGAGGAGGCGGTCCGGGATCCGGCCCCGTTGCCGTGAAAGCCTACCTGAAGGAATACCTTCCTGTTCCTGTTGTATCCATGGAAAATGGCAGGTATTTCCTGGACTACTCCGCCAAAAAAACTATTGGAAAAGTGGCGTCTTACTATGGAGCATTCAATATGCTTCTGAGGGCATGGGCATTTATACGGTTCCATGGATCTGACGGGCTCCTGAACAATACACAGAAGGCAGTCCTGAACGCAAACTATCTTTCGAACAGGCTGTCAAAAACCTTCACCATCCCTTTCAGCCCGTTGAAGAAACATGAGCTTGTCCTTTCCACAGAGAAGACAGGGAAGAGGGCACTCGACATTGGAAAATACATAATAGATCAGGGAGTGCATGCCCCTACTGTGTATTTTCCTCTCATTGTACATGAAGACATGATGATAGAACCAACTGAAAGTGCCAGCAAAGACGATCTGGACAGGTATGCCATGATAATGGAAGATGCCCTGAAAGAGGATGTTGAACAACTGAAGAAGAGGCCATTGAATCTGGGTTCAAGGCGCATTGACGAGGTAAAGGCTGCAAGGGACCTGAAACTTAAATGGAACTGATCCTGCGGCAATGCCCTTCAAGGGACTATATTTTCCATACTTTTATGACACCTTCTGCTGTTTTATAGCCGGAAAGAGCATTCGTGTCGACTTCCGCTCCAGTTCCGTTACCCCTCTTAACCTCGATGAACCCATCTTTCATCACGAACGGGTTTAACACAATATCCTTCTTGAAATATCTGGAATTTGGGGATGTGTCTCCTGCGTAGTCCACGTTTGAATTTGAAGCCATGGCCACGTTGTAAGCCCTCCCGATGCCTGTTTCCAGCATTCCACCTACCCAGCAGTGTCCACCGTTTTCCCTTACAACTTCAGAGATTGCAATGGAATTTGTGAGCCCGCCAACCCGTCCAGGCTTTATGTTTATGACTTCTCCAGCACCGATCTCAAAAGCTTTCCGTGCCTTTTCCACCTCAGTTATAGATTCATCAAGGCATATTGGCGTTGACATTGATTTTGCAAGTTTTGCGTGATATATCAGATCGTCGTGCCCCAGCGGCTGTTCCAGATATTGGAGGTTGAATCTGTCGATCTTTTTCAGGAGATCCATATCATTTATTGAATAGTCACAGTTTGCATCGGCTGTAAGGCTTATATCCGGAAACCTGTCCCTGATGGGACCAAGTATGCCAAGCTCTTTTCCCTTCTTGATCTTGACCTTTATCCTTTTGTAACCCATATCAAGGGCATTGGAGATCCTGCTGATAGTTGTTTCAATGGGATCCATTCCAAATGATATCCCGACCTCTGCTTTTCCTTTTGACCGTCCAAGGTATCTGTCAAGCGGTATGCCATTCCTCCTTGCGTGATAATCCCAGAGGAGCATTTCCAGTGCTGCCTTTGCCATATTATGGCCCTTGACATAGCTCACATGTTCCATGAATTCACCTGGTTCCGGGAGCTTTGTAATGTGGGAAGCAAGATATTTGTCAATGATCTCTAGAGCGGTGAAGTTGTTCTCGTAGCTGTAGAAAGGATCAGTGTCAGTAACACATTCTGAATATGAGGTTATCCCATCTGCATCAAGCCTGAAAATAAGGGCAACCCGGTCAAACTGCCTTCCAAAACTTGTTTCGAATGGCATCAGGAGAGGCATTTTGACAATCTGATATGATAATTTTCCTTCCATTCCTTGGCATGCACAAATCCGTATAATAATTTGACTGGGGGTGGAAAGAATTAAGATAACCGTCTTGTATTCATCCTCACATGGATATAAAAACGGTCAGTGATCCTGATGAGATCAGAAAAATTCTTCCAGTCATAAGATCGGCCTGGGGGTTTGAAACCATGGAGAGCCTTGTAAAGGACATGGTTGCGGCAATGAGATTTCATGGCGGGCTTGTCCTGGGCGCCTACAATAATGGAGAGATGGTTGGCATGAGCTTCTCATTTCCAGGTTTCAGGAAAGGTAAAACATACCTGTACTCCCATATGACCGGAGTTGTGAAAGACAGCAAGTACTCCGGCATAGGATACGAGCTCAAGCAGGCACAGATCAGGTGGGCTAAGGAGAATGGATATGATCTTGTTGCCTGGACCTTTGATCCCATGATGTCACTGAATGCTAATTTTAATATTGGAAAGCTTGGAGCTGTTTCCAAGACATATCTCAGGAATTTCTATGGCGAGATGGAGGACCAGCTCAACCGTGGCATGCGCACGGACAGGCTTGTTGCTGAACTCTGGGTAAATTTCAGGGTTGACGCGCCTGCAGACAAACCCCTGTTCCTCAATACCCCTGAAATGGATTTTGACAGGAACCTGGCAGTGAATGCCAACGGGAAGATGCTTGGAATGTATATACCTGAAGATTTTGTTGCAATGAAACTCAGCGACATGAAATCGGCGATGCGCGTAAGGGAGGAGAGTTGCTACATGCTGGAAACCGTTTTTAAGAAAGGGTATTGGATCACGGATTACAGAAGGAAACCCCGGCCCCATTATATAATGAGAAATTTAACAGGTATAGATGATGAAATGAAAAAGAACTTATTTTATTAAGTTATGTTCTTCAAATGGTGTTTATACATTGAATACAGTGTATTCGTATGGATCATATTTGGGGAGAAATGACAACCGGAATTCTCGAGAGTTGGGCTTGAGGAGGAAAATAAAATGAACATCCTTCTGTATGTTGTTGCTGCCATTTTATATTACGGGGTTACTGCTGTTGGCTTAGGAATTGGAATATACGCTGCAGTATACTTCGCAAAATTATTGGATGTCACCAGAAAGCAATTTTTTATTGCACTTTCTGGAGGTTTATTACTGTCAGCATTTAATTTAGCTTTCCATTATTTTAGCTCAACACATATGGTCTCTTCACTCTATAACAGTATTTTTATAGACATTGTATTGACTTTAGGATCTATTATTATTGTGTGCTTGATACACTTTATAATCGCGGGAAGAGGAAATTTGCTGAAGACATACCGTATCAACATTAGTGGGAAGTGGCCTCGAGAAATAAAAGCACTCAAAGAATTAAACAGGTGAACATTGCCCCGGGCAACTACAACCAAAATTTGTTCGACTATTGAACCCTGTTTTCTCCCGCTGCAGAAAGCGTCCCCTATAATCTTAACAATGTGAAGAAAATAAATAGGTTAAAGAAATCAGTAGCGTTGATTTGATGGAATCTGCAGCAGGATCTAAGATACTGGACAGACTTGACAACAGCAAAGCGGGAAGGTTTTACTGGCTTCTTACTTTACTTGCTACAATTGGAGGTTTCCTTTTTGGATATGATACGACAAACATTGCCATAGTTGAAGTGTTTCTCCCCAAATCTTTCATTTCTTCGGCAACAAACCCGTTCATAACCGGGTACCTTTTTTCGGGTGTTTCTCTGGGTGCTGCAGCTGGAGCACTTATTGCAGCATCACTCATAGACCGCTATGGAAGGAAATCAATGCTCATTTTTGATGCGTTTCTTTACACATTGGGGGCAATACTCTCTGCAGTCAGTGTGGATCTGGTAATGCTCCTGATCTCCAGAACCCTCATAGGAATTGCAGTGGGTGCGGATTCTGCAATAGCAACTTCATACATATCCGAGTGGGCTCCGAAAAACAAAAGAGGAAGCCTTGGCATACTGCAGCAATGGATGATCACCGTGGGGATACTTGGTGCCTATATTATTGGCCTGGCTGTTCTCTATGGAATACCTGCAAGTGCCTTCACACTTGACTGGAGAATCCTTCTTGGAGTCGCAGCGGTTCCAGCAGCAATTGGCCTTGCATTCAGGTTTATAATGCCGGAATCGCCCAGAT
This sequence comes from Thermoplasmata archaeon, assembly GCA_021845155.1. Next base: position 6,369 of record JAKBSB010000001.1, on the reverse strand, counting down.
GGCTTGTGAACAAAGGTAAATACAAGGAGGCTGTGAAGTCTTTCAAGACGCTGGGAATTGATACAGACGAACAGGAGCTCGGGAGGGAATATCCTGTTGACACAGTCAAGAAAAAGAGGCTTACGCCTGGAGTGAAGAGAGCCTTCCTTATTGTAGGACTTTTCATGGTGTTCCAGCAGATTACAGGCATAAACATACCATTTTACTACGGGCCAATAATAATAAAGAATCTCCATCTTTTCGCCTCAACCACCAGTCCTGTTTTTTCAGAGATCTTCATTGTTGAGGCTGCTTCAATCTTCGCGGTTGTAAACGTGGCTGCAACCTACATTGGCTTCAAGCTCATAGACAGGGCAGGGAGAAGAAAACTGGCCCTCATTGGTTATGGGGGAATGGCACTGTTCGGTTTCATAGGGGCCATATTGAAATACGCCGGGCAGGATATTGGAATGCTGGTTGCAATTTCCATCTTCATAGTGTTCTTTGCATTTGGAGTTGGTGGAACAGGATGGATAATACAGGGAGAATACTTCCCAACAGAGTACAGGGGAACCCTGGCGTCCCTTATAGCATTTATTGACTGGATCTCAAATTTTGCCATAGTGGAAATATTCCCGTATATGGATGACACCATCCACATAGCTGGTTCGCTGGTTGTTTTCGCAATTCTTTCGGTAGTGGCCGTGGTAATATTCTACAGGATAATGCCTGTGACAAAGGGAAAGTCTGTGGAAGAGATCACAAGCATGTTTGACTCAATTGCGGGCGGGGTTAAGAAAGGAGATAGTTGAAAAAATCAGCCTTATTTTTTTGTTTCACAATATTTTTAAGTAAAATTTTTATGGAAAGATTTCTGAAACCCTGATATCAGATAGCCTTGTACCTCTTCAGTGAAACCTCGTATATGTCCCCTTCAGAACCAATGGTATTCATGAGTTCGTCAACCTTGTTCTGATCTATTCCAAGGTTGGATGACGCAATTACCAGGTCTTCATACCTGCATCCCTTGCCATCCGTATCGTTGTTCTTTACATAGTCAAGCACTACCTGCTTGAACTCCGTCTCATGGCTCTCTGGTCTTTTGGCAGATGACGAAAGTATAAGCTGCTCAAAGTTCTGGAAATCATACTCCGGGTATTTCTCCCTTGCCCTTATGGCACTCTGCGCCTCCTCTTTCGTGTATCCAAGCTGCGTGAGGCTCTTTTCATTGCTTTCCGGGTTTTTCAGTGCTTCCCTGATTGCGTACAGTTTTCTTCTTGCAATGTATTTTGTCTTGAGATTCCAGAAATCAACTGTCTCCTGAGAAGTTTTTCCAGTAAATTCCGGATTTATGTTGAAGTACATTGCACCTTCGGCTGTCTTGAAGGGGTTTATCCTGCCCATTATGAAAACTGTATCGTTCACCTCAAGTGAATCTATCTCAGCTTTCTGTTCCTGCCTGAACTCGCTCTGGAAAACACTCACGTAGAAGGACCCGACAGCATCCGATACTGTGATCTTTGTGAGGTTCTCATCCGGGAACTTCTGGGTAACGGTTCCTGTCAGCATCACCCTTTTCACCCTGGTTCCAAGTGGAGTCACGACATAGGGTTTTCCTTTCTCTTCCGGTTCCAGTTCCTCAATGATCTTGCAGTCCTTAAGCTCCCGTGAGAATATCCATTTTGAAGGTTCTCTTTTCTGCATCATGCAAACTCAGCCTCCATCTGCCTGTCCAGTTCCGATATTACTGCCTCATTTACCGGATTCATGCTTCTTATTCGGAAACTGAGACCATTCTGGCCGTTCCGGAAATCTCCAGTTGCAAGAAATGCATGTCCCTGTATTGCTGCCTGAAGCTTCTGGAAAATCTCCTTCTTGTTGAGTTTTACATTATTTATCGTGAGTTCCTCCTCCTTCATTCCAATAAGTGGCAGAAGGGCCTCCTTGCCAGCTGTCGACTGCACATAAGAAGTCCCGTCGTCAAGCGTGAAATATGAGAAGATATCAAGAACCTGTGGAGCAGTGGGATGATCGGGGCACCTGAGATCATCGATCCTTTTCCTGCATTCTGAGCACCTGGTCAGGATTCCACTTTTTTCACCGAAACTTACGGCAAAGGCCGCTACTCTTATGCCACCAACTGGGGAGTTGATATCCTCTATGTTTGATATCTTTCTCTCACCTATGACTGAATTCGATTCCTGGACCTTAGTCCTGTCCCCTATGGATACCCTGAGTCTTGAATTGTATTCTGAAACTCTTGCACCCTCGATCTTTACGACCTTGCCTTCCTGCAGTTTCTGCCCGAATGATGTCATCTGGATCTGGCCCGTATCGTCCTCGACCGTTGTGCTGTAAAGCAGCTTTTCTTCCCCGTCCTTCTGGTATTTCCTTTCATTGACCTGCCCTATTCTACCCTCGATTGATACAAACGGATCGTTTATGTTTAGATTCCTTATCTTGTAGTCCCTGTAATTCCTTTTAACCTCCATTGTATCTTCGGTCTTCAGGATGACCTCAGTCCTGGAATCTATGTTAAGCCTGAGTTTCTCATTATATTCCCTGACGCTGCAGAATTTTATTTCCACAACATCACCGGGGCGTATTGTGTTAGGGAAAGCCCATGCCGTGAATGGTATAGTTCCGGTCTCATCCCCAATCAGCCCGTAATAGTAAACAGATTCTCCCCTTTCGTTCTTTATGTCTTTCTTGTCCACTGACAGTATTTTTCCTTTTATGGAAATATCCTTTGAATCCTTCTCAATGTCCTTGATCTTTATATTTGCCATGATTCAGTCTCCATCAGGCATACATGCCTGTACTTGTTCCCCCTTTCTTCCCTGTAAATCTGTTCATTACCTGTTCGGCTTCCTCCTTACTCAATCCGACCTTTGTTATCAGGTAATTTTTGACATCCTCCGGGCTCTTTCCCTGGGCAAGCATTTCCTGAACCATCATGATCATCCGTTCGGCTATGCTCTGATTGAACTGGTCCTCCAGTTTGAGTGTCCTTACAAGGACGTATATAGACGACAGGAGAATATTCAGCGCATCCTCCAGTTCTTCCTTGGTGAAACTTGAAGTCTCGAAATCCGTCCTCAAGACTATCTCCTCGTTTATCCCGTCAATCATGAACTTCACCAGATCTATCTGCTTGTTCAGTATAAGGAGTGATCTGTAGGTTGCAAGCCTTGGCTGATTTTCCATAACGGCAGTTTCTATTCCTGTTTTCAGGAATATTTCCAGGTAATTACCAAAATATGCCATGTAAATCCTGAAGGGCAGTTTTTCATTCATCAGGATCATGTAGTTCTCCCCCTCGTCGATCTGCCATTTCATCCCTACAAGGCTTTTGGAGTCATCAGTTCCATTTTCAAGCCATGATTTTATATCGTTTTTGTCTACCATAAATACTATATCACTATACATTAAGGCAATATATTTCTTTTTGATTCCCCGTTCATATGGGCGGATCGATATAATCACCTGAATGAATGGCGAGTCCTGTTGGCGTAGAGAAGATCATGATCCCGGTACGCCTGGAATAAACCCATTCAATGTAAATACTCAAAAAACATTCACCCGTGAGGTCCAGTTCAAGTGGCGGTTTCGAGGGGAATTTCAGGATTTTCCATCATGCTTTCAAGGGTATTTTATTCCCTGAACTGGTTCAACATATCCCCGGCACTGGTCCCAATAGGACAAACCTTTGGCGTCAATCTTGGCGAGACCGGCCTTCTTCTTTCATCATTCCTCATTGGTGCAGGAATATTCCAGCTACCTGCAGGTGTCATATCTTCAAGGATTGGTGCAAAGAGGACAGCCATGACAGGCATTTTCATAATGTCGTTTGCCGTAATCGGGTGTGCATATTCTCCCAGCTTCATCATCCTGGTCATTCTCAGGTTTGCTGTTGGAGTTGGAGCTGCACTTTATTTTTCAACTGCCATAGGGATACTTGGTGAGCTGTACTCAGCAAAACTGACCGCAATGATAGGCATCTACAACTCGTCCTACAACATAGGAGCAGGGGCTGGCATAATCCTTTTCACTCCCATAGTGGAAATATATGGCTGGAGATCTGACTTCCTGATCTCGGGCATTGCCATGCTGATTGTTACAGTTTTCACATTCATTGTCCTGCCTGCATCAAAAAGATACACAAAGATACAGTTCTCCGCGTTGAAGGAGAGGATCCTCAACCGGAAGATATGGATTGTGGCTATTGGTTTTGTTGGACTGTGGGCCCTCAACTATACTTTCCCGGAATATTTCTCAACATATGCTCAGAGCACAGGCATACAGGACTACATAGCAGGAATCATGGGTGGCATGATCCTGATGTTCGGGATTGCGGGGGGGGTCATATCCGGACTGGTTAAAAAATTCAATGTTATCAGGATATCAATTGTTGCAAGCATACTCATAGGAATAGCCATCATCATAATTCCCTTCACAGGGTATTATGGCCTGTGGATTATCATTGCCTTTGAAGGAATGTTTGCAACCCTCGTAATATCTCTTGAATACGCAGTTGTGGCGAGAATAGAGACAGATAAAACATACATTGCCCTGAGCCTTGGGCTCATAAATTCCATCCAGATCGGAATAGGATCCACGGTTCCATACATATTCGGGTTTATACAGGCGTATGGCTACATCTATTCATGGATATTCCTGGGACTTCTTTCGATCATCACCCTGGTGGCATTCCTCAGGAGCTCTGTCAGGAAAGAGCTTGAAATATCGGTTGCCTAGACTTCAGCGTAATTCCGGTTTCAGCACGCCCGTCGGAAGGCACATGCTAACCACGAAGTTGGGCTCGTCCACGATCTCGGATATTCTGAGGTCACCGGCGACACTGCAAAGTATGTAAGCCTCTTCCGGCTTGAATCCGGAAAGTGAAAGCTGCTGGATCATGTTCTCTGCAGCTTTAACAGATGCCTGGTGCAGGTCAGAATCTATTCCCATGGCGCACATCAGGCTTCCCGATTCCTGGTTCCTCGAATATACCACCGGATCCAGTGTCTGCCTTCCCTTTATAATTCTAACCTTTAACCTGACTGTGGCTGAGATCTCTATGGCAGTTCCGCATATCTCACCGTCTCCCTGCGATGCGTGAGGATCTGAAATTGAGAGCATTGCTCCGTCTATGTTAACCGGAAGTAGAATTCTGGCACCACTGCAGTTCATCTTGTTGTCCATGTTCCCCCCGAACCTCTGGGGAGGGATCATTCCGAAACTCCCTTTTTCAGGAGCGGTCCCTATAATACCAAGAAATGGCCTGACTGGTATGGTAACATCCTTCAGGAAATCTGACGAAGATTTTGCCACACCGCCGGAAATATCCCATATTACCAGTGATTCAGGAAACCTGTTCTTGAGAAGACCGAAATCGTTCATTATTGCAGTCCAACCCCACGAATCTGGGGATATATCCACTATTGTCACTTCAAGTGTGTCCCCTTTCCTGGATCCGGCAACTTCTATGGCCCCAACGGCAGCATCGAATTTGCTGCTGTCGATTGCCCCAAGGTCACTGAGTTCCGATTCCCTTTTGATCTGCATTGTGGAGGAATCCGGCACTATAACCTCAAGGAGTTCACCAGGTTCAATCCGGATTACGGGTTTTACTTCAGGGGACCACTTAAAGTGAAGGTTTTTCTCGTTGCGTCCATCCAGTGTTTTCATGGATGAGAATTGACAAGAATGGATTTAGATATTGCTGTATGACTGTTTCTTGAATGGAAAGTCTGATCCGGCCTGACTTATGCTCATGATATGCGGTTGGATTGTGTTCTGTCTTCAAAATTTATGGGACATTTACTCCATCACTGACATGATATGCCGGAATGTTCTCATTTGGATTTCTTCACCACACTCAGAAAAAGTGATTTATTCTCCTGCACCCCTTTTTTTCTGGACGCTACACGCCTATGCTGCCAGGCTATCTGCATTGCCTCCCCTATGATCAGGCCAGTGGCAAACCCCAGCAGTACCGAAAAGAAAGAATCGTCATACCCAGGGAAGTAGAAAATAATAACCATTCTTCCTATGAAGGCAATGGACCAAACCCCGATTACCCAGAGTGGCCTCTTGTAATATGGAAGGTCGTTCCTGGTGAAGAATGTAACACCTTTTCCAGTATGAATTGAAATGTACATTCCAAACAGAAATGCCAGGATTACAAAAATTGTGCTTAAGAGGCTTATTCCGTAATCTGCTGCTATTGTGAATATTATGTAAAGCAGCGGACCTACAACGAGGCTTCTTCCCGTGAACCTCCCCCCATGAAGGGCCCTTACAATTTTCCTCGAGAGGAATATAACAACTATTGCAAGGAATGATACCAGCTTATGCGACAGGACCTGGGCATAAACCGAGTTGTAT
>JAKBSB010000148.1 GCA_021845155.1 Thermoplasmata archaeon | reverse complement strand
CAACCCTGATCTGTTCCCTGGTTGTATCCGCAGAAAATAGGCTACAGAGATGAAGAGATCTCTTCAGCACATCCTCCATTCTCCATTTTCCATTGATAAAGAAGTTGTCGTTAAGCATCTGGAACTTGATCAGTGGATTCGCGTCCGAAAAATATGGATAAGGAAAGGTGTTCCATTCCGGTTTCCTGGATGCTTCATTCATGATATTTATGAGTTCCTCGTTATCATAATAAGTTACAACAGGTCTTATGATCCTGTCCGCTGATGAGTATGAATATGCATTCCAGTCGCTCTTATTGTATCTGGTTGTCCTTCCTGATGTATCAACTATTACTCTTAGGGGATTGATCAGCGAATGTTTTTTCTCAACTTCAATGAGTTTATCTTCCAGTGCATCCAGGTTTGCATCAGAAGAATCAGTAACGACGACAAAGGCGGAATATGGCTTTGAAGAAACATTTTCAGACGTATAAGAGAACCATGTGTTGCTGCGGTCCCCGCCTATTCCCGTTATTATTCTCTGTTTCCCTTCCTCTCCCCTTTTAAGATTGAAAAATATGGTCGAAATGATGCTCTGCCTTGTTAGGGAATTACTGTACTCATCCCGTCTGGATCTCATATCCTTCCTGGTCACCATGTTACGGCACCACCCAGCCTTAATGATTCCAGAAGCTTGAGTGCACTTTCTATCCTGGAGTTCCAGTGAGGGATGAATGTTATGTTTTCAGGATCCACCAGAATTTTTCCCTCAGATTTTTCGCTTTCACCCACAGAGTAATGAATGACGTATCCTGTTCCGGAACCTGATACTGAAACCGTACCGGAAGCAGACTTTGCGATCTCAATTATGGTATCATCATGAATTCCAGGTATTCTTCTGAAAACGTCAGTGGGAATGAAATCAACCTGTTTTCCCCTCATGTCTGTGGTGAGGCTGAGTTTGACCAGATCCTCAAAGAACTTTTCTCTCCTTGAAAGTATGCCATTTACGGTGTCGTAGATCAGGTCAATGGAGTCTCCGTCCACCCTCCTGAAAAAAAAGTTGAAATCCTTCCTGATCTGGATTGAAACGCCATTCTTCCTGAATTTCAGCAGGTATGGCTGATAGCCCATTGAAAGGTAATGATTCAGATTTTTCAGTGCGATTCCAGCCTCAGCTTTTGGGAAATCCTCATGGATTCTTCCCTTTCCAGTTGCAGAAAAACCCTGAAGTTCGAAGCCATGTTCTCCGGATATCTGGGTTATGCTGGTAAAATCATCATATGGAACCGAGAGAAAATCCATGTCGTCCCAGTAGTCGGACCTGAATTTAGAATACTGCTCATGGGTGAATGAACTCACTATGAACCGGTAACCACTCTGGAAAGGAACTGATCTTGTATCTATATACTGCATTTCCTTAAGTTTCTTCAGAAGAAGTTCATTTCTTGGTTTCACAAGAGTTAACCTGACCGGTTTGCCTCCTCTTATTCCTCCAAGGGACTGCAAAAGAATTTCCCTGAATTCCTCCCTTTCCACAATACTGTATACGTCTCATGGATTTATGTATTTTTGGAATGCATTTTATGGGAACATTATCCATTGTGTTTTACAGATAAAATAACATTCTCTCAACCGTTGTGTCGCATAAGATAGTTTTTGCAGTGGTTTATGACTTCCCAGTATGGCTTATATTATCCCCTTCTTTACCATGTTCCTGATTTCGTCAATGGTAAATGGTCCATCTATGGCCACGGGAAGAAGTGGGTCCTCTTCCAGTTCATCCTCATCTGTGGGCACATCTTCATCATCATCCTCGTAATCGTTTTCATCATAAATGCTTTCAACTTCCACATCATAGGTATCACTTTCCTGATCCTCCATTTCCTCATCCTCATCATCTTCCTCTGAGAAATCGTCGAACCATACCACGTAGTAAAACCTGCCGAACCTGAAGACCTTTCTTCCTTCCTTGTCTATCTCCATCTTACTGTTGCTGCTGTGTGTAAATACCCCATAAATATAACCCACAAGGGTTGCTTCTTCTCTGGAACCCAGTCCTCCGTAATCGCTATCACCAATAGTGTGAAACTCCGACATCAGGTCATAGAGGGAATTTTCATCGATTTCCAATTGTAATCGTGTCTTGAATTAAAACTAAACACTTAAGCCTTTAGTCCCACCTCATGTTCATAACTCATGAAAATTTAAGTTTTAATGGAGGACTCGTTTCACTCATTTTCATAGCGCACAGTCATCTTAATTATTCACCTCTGGTTACACATGTAATAATGTCCAGACTTGTCAAGATACCACCTTCACTCTGCATAAGATGCAGAGGTACAAAGATGCTTTGCGGCCTCACGTACTGCCCCATAGAGGTCGGGAAGATGGCAAAAACTCTTATTACGGATTTCAAGGGCACTGAACTGGTTGGAGACAGCCCTCCTGCAATATTTGTGGGAAGATACGGCTATCCATCGGTCCGGGTATACCCCTCAGCTCCTCCTGTCAGGGGGGACACAACATCATATGAAAAACCTGGTGAATGGCTTAACATGAAGATGGAAAATTTTCTTTCCATGCGTCTTTCCCTCATAAGGGGAGGAATGACCATAAAAGCAGGGAATGCATCTGATCCGGATCGAACTCTTCAGGATCTTCAGGTGATGTCCCTGAGCGAAACACCTGCAGAGACTTACATTGAATTTCAGAAACCCATTAATTCCAGCAGCTTTGAGCTTGATGATAACACCACTCCCATGGGACCATGGTCCCCAGTGAAAAGAATGAAGATAGAACCTGGTAAGCCAAATATGGCCGCAGAAAAGGCATATTATGACACTGATCTCAAGGCAAATGGTGCCATTCTTGACATGTACAATAAGAATGTGGATGTCCAGGCTATCTCCAAGGTTCTTAGCATGGGAGTTGTGGGAGAGAAGACAAATCGAAAACTTGTGCCAACAAGGTGGTCAATAACTGCAGTTGACAAAAACGTTTCAGACAGTCTTGTTTCCAGGGTTAAATACCTGCCTCAAATTGATGAATTCCAGGTTTTCAGAAGATCCACGGATGGTAACCTTTTTACAGCAATCCTCTGCCCCACCAGCTGGAGATTCGAATGGGGAGAGGCCTGGTTTCCAGGAAGTACATGGAATGCATTTGGGAATATTGCCCAGGTTGAGATAGATTCTGAGGGTTATGGTGGACGTACCACCTATCCTGGAATTGGTGGATGCTATTACGCCAGCAGGCTTGCGGTTACAGAGAAGTTCACAGGCATGGGAAGAAGTGGTTCAGCAATACTCTGGAGAGAGATATACCCAAATTTCAACCTACCTATCGGAGTGTGGTATGTCAGGGAGAATCTCAGGGAAATGTTCAGGACGGCCCCTGCAAAATTCGACAATTTCCAGGAAGCCCTGAGGTATCTAAACCCCCATTTCAAGGTGGACGTTAAGAAGTGGATTGAAAAGTCCCCGTCCTATGCACTGATGAAGAGCAACCTCTACAGCTTCGGGTGATCTCGCTGAACCCATACACAGTGAAGGAGATAAGAACCAGAACAGCACTATCACCCTCTTCCATGAAGGAGCTTAAGTATGCAGTAAATCCCTACAGTGGCTGCACACATGGATGTCTCTACTGTTATGCCATGGACATGACACCGGTTCGACCTGGAGATACTCAGTGGGGAAAGACAGTATATGTGAAACGGAATTTCATAGATGTACTGAACAGTGAGGTAAAGAAATACAGAAGAGGCCTTGTGGGCATGTCCACCATAACGGATGCATACCAGCCTGTTGACACCAGGTACAGACTGGCAAGGGAAACACTTAAGATTCTTCTTTCACATGGTTTCAGGGTAACCGTGCAGACAAAATCATCTCTCGTACTTCGTGATTTTGATATCATATCCCTGCACCGTGATGCTGCAGACGTGGGTACAACAATCACCACAACGGACAGAAGTATGTCTAGAAAGATTGAGCCGCTCACCCCGGGCCCAAAGGCCAGGATGAAGATCATTGAAACTGCGGACAGTGAAAATATCAGAAGATGGATTTTCTATGGACCCATAATCAGGGGATTCAACGACAGCGAGGAAAACGCAGGATCAATAATTGAGCTTGCAGCTGCCACAGGAACCAGGATCATTATAGACCGCTACAACAGCTACTCGACCCCCGATAAACTTCTTGAGAGAGATGGAATAAATGTGAAGAGAAGTTTACAGAATGAATGGTGGATCAGGTTTTCAAGGAGATTTGTGGAAGAATGCGCAAAGAAGAATGTGAAATGTAACATGGAGAGCGATGAATGGTTCTTCCAGAATCTCGATACCA
>JAKBSB010000147.1 GCA_021845155.1 Thermoplasmata archaeon | reverse complement strand
TATATGGGCGAGATCGGTTTCCGCATATGGAAATGGTGAATTTATCCTGTTCCTGAATGGATCAAAATAGAGGAAGTGTGACGCAAACTCCATATAACTTTCTTCATCAGAAATCCTTGGAGTTTTAGCCGAGAAATATGATTCAACAAGCTTGAGATCATTGAGAATGAAGTGGACATCCCTCTCACCGTATATCTTATCCAGGATTTTCGACTGGAGTTCCTTCAGCAGCTTGGTCCGATCCTCCATCAATACCATATCTGATACACCGGCAAGTATGAGTCCATAGGAGAATGGACTTGTCTCAGCGGCATAGTCCTTAATTCTGTATCTGCCCGCCTGAATCACGTTTGCAATGTATTCCTTTGCACGGGGCACGTCCATCATATCGTTCATTATCTCGTGGTAAGCCTCCTTGATGACTGGGAAATTCTCCATCTGCCCGAGGAGCTTGAGTACCCTGTCGCTCCTGAGCTGCTGCCTAACCACCGATATATCGTAGCCTTTGTATTTCCTCAGGACCATGAGCGAACGGGCAGCACAGTGCCTGAATCTCTGCTTGAAAACTTCTGTGTTTGCAATTGATCTCCTCACAATCTCCTCGAAATTGTTATCGGTAATAAGCTGGGGAACCGAACTGAGAGGTATCTTTTTCTCATTGGTGATCATGAAACCGTCATCTGTAACGGTGATTCTGGTGTTCATGGAATATTTGGTGGATATGGCCTGTGCATAAGCCCTTGAAAGAGCATCGTTCACGCGCCTGCCCAGAGGTATGTGAAATATGATGCTGTGGAGTCCTTCCTTGTCAATATATCCTTCAATGAAAAGGTTTTCATGCGTTGGAACCTGGAACTTTGACTGCGATTCAATATAGGATATGATACTGTTTGCACCGAACTGGTCGACATGGTAGTTTTCAATGAGCCATTTCGATTGGTCCTTCCCGGTCTTGATCCTCGAGACCATTTCCGCCCTGAACTTACCAATTAGAACACCCAGATCATAACTTCTGGGTAGCATTTCACCAGTCCATGACGGTACAGTGGGCCTCATTCCAGTTGCGTCCTTGACGAAGACCCTGTTTTTTGAGGATCTCAGGAACATGTACGTCTTCGCACCCAGAACAAATATGTCGCCCTGCCTGATCCTTTCAACAAACTTATCGCTGAGCTGTCCCAGATTCCTTCCCCTCTCGTTTATAACCTGGTAATCAGCCTCCTCCGGGATGGTCCCTATATTCATGAAATATATCATTCGGCTGCTTTTTTTCTTCCCAAATGTCTTTTCATCATTGTCGACCCAGATTTTGGAATAAATGGTACTATCCTCAATCTTACCCGATAGATAATCTATTGTTGCCATGTAGTCTTCCCATGGAAGAGAATGAAACGAATATGACTGTCTTACAATATTATAGGCCTCATCAAGTTTCCATACTTTCTCCAGGGACATGCCCACGAGAACCTGGGAGAGTACATCAAGCGAATTCTCAGGTATTACGACCCTGTCGATCTCCCTGTCATATGCCGCTTTGGTCAGAACAGATGTTTCAACAAGATCATCCAGCTCGAAAATTAGGAAACGTCCCTTTGAGAGTTCGTTTATGCTGTGGCCTGATCTCCCTATTCTCTGAAGCCCCTTTGATACAGATTTCGGGCTTCCAATCTGAACCACCAGGTCAATGTAACCTATATCTATCCCAAGCTCAAGGGATGTTGACGTTATGACACATTTCAGCTCTCCATTTTTTAATTTTTGTTCAACCTCCAGCCGTGTCTCCTTTCCAAGTGATGAATGATGAGCCTCGATTTCATCAATTCCTCTTGCCTTCAGCCTCATTGCCACATGTTCGGTACCGCTCCGTGTATTTGTGAAAACAAGAGTTGTTTTATGTTCATTTATGAGCTTAACAAGGATGTCATACATCCGGTCATTGGCAACCTCATAACTTGTTCTCGTGAGATCGTTCACAGGGGTTATGGTGCTGAGATCAAGAAATCTCTTTGTGTCAACGTCTATAATCGTGAAATCCCTTGGTTTTTCCCCATCATAACCGCACAGGTATGTTGCAATCTTGTCAAGTGGTGCCTGTGTGGCGGAAAGTCCTATCCTGACGAAGTGGGACCCTGCAACCGATTCCAGCCTCTCAAGATTTACAGAAAGAAGTGCACCCCTCTTTGTGGCAGATATTTCGTGAATCTCGTCCAGTATGACATATTTCAAATCCTTGAACTTTTCCCTGAATTTTGGTGCCGAAAGAGCAAGAGAGAAGGATTCAGGCGTTGTTATGAGAATATGTGGTGGTTTCCTCAGCATCTTCTGCCTATCGTTCTGGGAAGTATCTCCAGATCTCACAGCAACCCTTATTTTTGGTAACTGAACGTTCTGTTGCTTCGCTATTTCATATATCTCATCGAGAGGAGTATTCAGGTTTTTGGTTATGTCGTTTGCCAGCGCCTTCAAAGGGCTTATATAAAGGCAGTAAATCTTATCCTCAAGCCTGTCCTCCCTTGACATCAGGAAAAGTTCGTTCAATATTGCCAGGAATCCAGTCATTGTCTTACCCGTTCCAGTTGGACTGGACACCAGCACGTTCTTTTTGAGATGAATGAGTGGAATCGCCTTGACCTGTGGTTCGGTCAGTCCTTCGTATTTGGAATTAAACCATTTAGCAATTATTGGGTCAAGGAACTTTAGCTGTTCCTCAACCCTGAAGCTTACAACGTCAGTCTCTTCCATGTCAGATGATCCGTATCTCAGTGCATATTTGTATTTAACAATATCTGGATTCCCGATCCAGTGAGGATTTTCGGCTTCTCACTGATAATGATGTACTCAAAATGAATTGTTACCTGTTTTCATGAAGCTGTGTTTCCCAAGGTTCCTGGCAAGTTTATCCAGTACATGCTTCTTCTCCGGTGAACCGCTCAGTACTTCTTCATAGAATTCTATTGCTCTGTCATAGTCGTAGGTGTTTACAGGCTTTGGAACTCCATCTTTCCCACCAAGAGCGAAAGAGAATTTTACGGGGTCCTGGTAAGATGGGGATTCACCATATATGATCTCAGCCAGATATGAAAGGGCCCTCAGTGTGGATTTCCCTATTCCCCTGAAATCCATGATGGATTCAAAATCCGATGGCTGGTATTCATAAAGATCTCGCATTTTATTCCAGTCAATTCTATAATTCATGTTCAGCACTCTATCCCCTTCTGTAAACGAGTCAAGTGTCCTCTGCCTGTCCTTTTCAAGGCTGTAATAGTATTTTTTGGGATTTTCTCTGGCAAGCGACAGCATACTCTCCCGGTTTTTCATGCTTTTAGATGATGAAAGATCCAGAATGCTATCGGCACCTTCAAAACCGGCGAGTCCATATCTTCCGTCATTCAAAGGATCGTTCCTGCTTGCCCATGACCAGTGATACCTCCTTGCAAGTCTTGAAGAACTGTTCAACCCCTGCTGTATGATAGACCATCTATTCTTCTCATCAAGGACTATGAAATGGAGGTACAGATCATAGCTGTCCTGGAGCAGGTTCTGATCAATTCTCGCCACTTTCTTTGATGTCGAATAAAGCAGTGAAGCATTTTTCTCAGTTGTAAAACCGGAAGTTTCAGCCACTTTAAGTTCATCCCTAACACTTCTCATTTTTCTTCCTTTCCCACCTAATATTGAAATTTCACCTTTTCCTGTAGAATAATATTCCTTCAGGGCGGAGAGAGTGGCCGTTGTTGTACCACTTGAGTTCCAGTCAAAACCTATTGAAAGTGAAAGTGAATGGAACCAGAATGGATCCGACAATTTTTCAAGAAGTGTTTCAGTCCCAAACTTTTCAGAGATAAGATCGCAGATTGTGCCTCCCAGTTTTACCATACGCCTGTAAAGGTACTCCGGTGGGTGCCCGTAATGCAGCGGCAAAATTGCAGTACCCCTTTTTTCCATAAATCCAGTAACAATAGCATTTTAAATAATAAATTATTACGTATTCATGGCAGAATTTGAGTGTTATGTTTGCAAAAAGAAGGTTAAAACGGGAGAGAAATTTACTTTTACGAAATCAGGGTCTGTTCACCTTGACTGTTTTGCTTCGTTAAAGAGGAAAGAGGTAAGCACCGATAAAGCTGATAAACTGAGCATACTGGTTTCGCTTCTCGATTTTGAACTCACTCATTTGCTGAATATTTTGAATTTGCAGACTTTCAGCCCAGAGGCAAAGGAGATGCTCAAGACGAAATACAAAGACATAGAAAAGGCTGCAGGAGAAACCACCAGATTGATTTCTGAACTCTAATCCAATGTTTCAATACCAACATCTATTTTGTTCAATCTTAACTCCATT
>JAKBSB010000146.1 GCA_021845155.1 Thermoplasmata archaeon | reverse complement strand
TGAATTCCATTCCCTCTGAGTTCAGTATTTCCATGAGCTTGGCGCCAATTTCCTCTTCAATTCCGGGGGCAACTGTGTCATGTTCCTTTATGACTGTAACCTCTGTGCCAAGCCTCTCCAGTGACTGCCCTATCTCAAGTCCTATGAAACCTCCACCCAGTATTGCAAGTTTTCCGGGCAGATTATTGAGGTCCCAGACCGTATTGCTGGTTAAATAACCAGTGTCTTCCAGTCCTTCTATATGTGGTATTTTTGTGGAAGACCCGGTTGCAATAATGAAATTATAGCCATTCAGCTTTTCCGATTCACCGTTGTTATCAACAATTACTGTACTTTTGTCCAGAAACCTTGCTCTCCCTTCATAAATATCTATGTTGCCATATGACTTCAGGACATTCTCATACTTGTTCACCCGTTCTTCTTTCACGGCATCCCTTAAAGATCCCATGATCTTTCCGGAATTTATGGCCGGTTTAATGGAATCAATGCCGGGATACCTTGGGTGTGACTGGTTATGAACAACCTTTGCAGCTTCTATGAGATACTTGGAAGGAACGCATCCCACATTAACGCACGTTCCCCCAAGGGGTCCAAACCCGATCATGGCTATGGATGCCTGCCCGGCAGTTATCTCGCTGGCCTTTATTGCGGCAGAGAAAGCCGCAGCACCTCGCCCAAGTATTACGAGGTCATATTCACTTTTCAAGATCATTCCACCTTTCTTACCTGGGCTTTGTAATGGGATTTTTCTCCAAAAACAGGGATCTTTGAAAGATCTTCCGGCTTCATTCTGCTGTCGTCCACAACAGCGGATGCAGTTCCGTCCTTTAATGAAACAAATATCTCTGTGGCTCCTCCATACTTAAGGCCATCACTCACAGTTCTCACGCAGTCATCACATGTCATTCCAAATACACGCATTGTTACTTTTTTAGATACCATGATCAAGAATTGTCAGATCATATAAATGGTGGAAAGTAAAGAAAAGTTTACCTTGTTTTGTTCATGTTTTCAAAGAAAGTAGAAAAAAATTTAACTCTATTGTGACTGTTGAAACATTGCCTATGAACCGGGAAGAAAAAGAGAGGGAAAGATCCAGAAGAAGGAATACTATCTGCATGATCAGAAGCGGAAGTGACGTGATATGCGTCGATCCGGCTCTCCCAATATTCTCCCAGATAGGAAAAAAATATACCATGCTCATACTGGCCATTATGGAAAAGGAAGGATTGAGGAAAAATTTTAACGAGATCCTCAAAAGCATCCCAGATTCAAGCTCCACCATAATATCAAAACGCCTGAAGGAACTTGAAGAGATGAAACTACTGGACAGGAATGAAAGGGAGGGAAGTGTCACATATTCCCTTACCGAAAGAGGGAAAAGGATAATGGACTCGCTTATCCCGTTTTTGAAATTATCTGAAACTCTGGATTGAGGCTTCATTTGTAAATGATTTGCATATAACCTGCAATAAAACTTGAAAAAAAGTGAAGATACCTGTCTGAATGACCTGTCATGGATCTTAAAACTTTAAAGATGGTATCGGCAGTGTTTATTGCGCTTACCATAGTTATGGCCGGCCTTTTTGTATTTGAGTACTCAGGGCTCAGCAGCGAGAAAAGCGGCTACAACAGTCTACAAGCCAGTTACAAGGCGCAGCAGGGCACAGTTGTTCTTGACAATGCTTATGCGCACTGGGATTACATAGCCATTGAAAATTCAACGCTTCTGCAGGGTCAATATACCGGAAATGCAACACTGCACTGGATTGGCGGACCTCTAACCGGAACCTATACAGGAATCAGCAACATAACATCGACATGGAACAAATTCTTTGGCCTATGGTCGGCGGTATGGTATTATACGGTGACTCCACCCACAGTAACAGTCAACGGGAACACTGCTGCAGTTATATCAAACAACCAGTTTGTTCTCACACCGGTAAACAACCAGACACAGGCCCAGTATCTCAATATAAGTTACACTCTTGATTACATGAGTGCAGGAAATAACTGGTCAATATACTCTGAAACATGGCATATTGTAGGTGCAGGCTTCATAACGCCTCAGCAGCAGTTCGTTAACAGCAACTATATTGGAAACCTTGCTTTCAGCCACTGGAACAACATCGCAATTGAAAACAACACCACAGTAATGGAACAGTATCTGCCAAATGCAACACTGCACTGGATAGGTGGACCTTTGAACGGAGACTATTCCGGCATAGCACAGATAAACACGACATGGAACAAATTCTTCGGGCTATGGTCAGCAGTCTGGTTCTATTCAGAATCTCCGCCAGTGGTGACACTTAACGGCAACACGGCAAATGTGAATGCAACTGTGCAGTTCATAGTCCAGAACGCTGCAAACACATCCCAGTTCAAATACATCAACGTCTCATACGACATAATGTATTACAACACAGGTTTCATGGCTAAAAGCGGAATGCCACAGTACATGATATACAATGAGATATTCCATATAACCGGCAGCAATACAATAAGCAAACTTTGAATGGAATACACAACAATCTTTATTTCATTCAATTCAATTTATTAAGGAATTTGGCAATCACAGATTTTCAAAGCTCACTGAAAAGGCTGTTGTGGTGGGTGTTCATATCTACAAGAGGAGGAGAGATGCGGATAAAGATAATAAGATCGCTATTGAAAGAACCTAAAAATGCAAACAGATTAAGTGAAAGCCTTAACGTAAATTATCGCACAATAGAGCATCATATGAGGGTGTTGCGTTCAAATAACCTGGTTACTGTCCAGGGAGAAGGATACGGTAAAGTATATTTTCCAGGCCAGATAATTACCAGCAACATTAAAATACTCACAGAAATACTCAAGGCTGCTGGAATAGAGGAGGAAATCTGAAGATGGGGCCTTTCTGGATCGCAAACCTGGTAATAATAACCGTCTCAGTGGTCATTTTTGCATTAATCCTGGGGTCATATGCACGAAGCTACTCCAGGCTCAAGGCAGGATCTTTCACCACCATCATAGCTTTCAGCACCATCCTCATGGTTCAGGGCATCATGGCCATTGTGATATATTACACGCTTTCCCTGAAATTTGGGTCTGGCCTCGCCATACTTCTCCTTGCAGTTAATGCAGTTTCCCTCTGCGGTTATATACTGCTTTACAGGGCACTTGAAATCTGAATCTCTTTTTATTTTCATAAATAAAATTACTGCAGGGAATATCATAGCAGTGAATTCTAAAATAACCGTCCATAATCAGAATAATGTCACATGCTATCAATCAGAGTTTCACGTTACGCTTCCGAATCGCGGGATTGCATCCCAAACCACCAGACAAAAATGGAGGTGGTATGATGGAAAAGAGGAGTGCAGTGATTCTGGGTGCAAGCGGCCTAGTGGGCCAGCGATTCTGCCAGATGCTTTCCAACCATCCATACTTTAACATCACTGGTCTTTTCGGGGGATCGGCAAGTGATGGAAAGAAGCTTTCAGAGGTACTCAGGTTACCGGAATACTGCATATCCCAAACTGAACTTCTCAGTGAGAGGATAGATCACCTGGACGTGGGTTCGGTAAGGAAAATCGATCCGGATATTGTTTTCAGCGCGCTTCCAAATGATCTTGCCAGGGAAGTGGAACTTGACCTGGCTTCATACGGTATCCCGGTATTCACCAATGCTTCCGCAAACAGGATGAGGGAGGATGTCCCCCTTGTCGTTCCTGAGGTCAACAGTGAATGCCTGGAGATGGCGCAAGGAAAAGATGGATACATCGTGGCAAACGGGAACTGCAGTTCCATCGGGCTTGCACTTTCCCTGAAACCTCTCCTGAAGTATGGCATCAGTGATGTAAATGTCACGACTCTCCAGGCAGTAAGCGGATCAGGTTATCCCGGTATACCCTCACTGGACATAATGGACAACCTTGTTCCCTATATCCAGGATGAAGAGGAAAAAATAGCAAGGGAAATACCTAAGATGTTCGGATCTCTGGAATCCGGTAAAATAAGGAATTCAGCCATAAAGATCCATCCTACATGCATAAGGGTGCCGGTAAGGGATTCTCATCTTGAAGTCGTGCAGGCAGCAGTTAATCAGGATGTTACTCCTGGTGAAGTAAAGGAAGCTTTCAGGAATTTCATATCAAGTCCACAGGAAATGGGCCTGCCATCCGCTCCAGAAAAACCGATCGTCCTCAGGGAGGAGGAAAACCGCCCTCAACCATATCTGGATTCCATGGCAGGTTCACCGGAGAGGGCCAGAGGGATGGCTGCAACCGTGGGAAGAGTCGAGGTCTCAGGCAGTATTATACGGTATGTCACGCTCTCCCACAACACAATAAGGGGAGCCGCCGGCGGATCAGTGCTCAACGCGGAACTCATGGTCAAGAGG
>JAKBSB010000145.1 GCA_021845155.1 Thermoplasmata archaeon | reverse complement strand
AGCCAGTATGAAGGATATTCCGTCTTCTCATCCATCAGCCAGTTTATCTCCGGATCGAATATACGCCTCTTTTCCTTTCTGCCGTCAGTGCGGGTGAATGATGCAAGGATAGTGAAATGAATCTGCTGCAAAATAGAATTTCCATGGCGACAATTGATCTCTTTATTAATATACTGAAGATAATGCCATTCAGAATGGACGGTAATGTTGTTCAGGTATCAATGAAGGATGTTGCAAGATTCTCTATAATGCGGCAGCACCTCTCAGGAACCCCAGGAGAGAATTTTGGTAAGAAGCAGAAAATTCTGGAAGTAATGAAGGATATAAAATATGTCCAGATTGATCCCGTATATACAGTTGAAAGAAGTCATTTCCTTACTCTCTGGAGCAGAATCGGTAACTTTAACAGGCAGAACCTCCTGGATCTCATTTACAGAGATCATCTTCTGGTTGAATCCTATGCTCATCAGGCATCTATTTCAATTATTGACGATCTAAATCATGAGAATGAGCATGAATGAAAGAAGAGAGAGATACTTGAGAGAACATCCTGAGATGAAGACTTCGATTGATGAAATTAAAGATCTTATCAGATCCACTGGACCCATTACCTCAAATAAACTTTCAGAATTAAAAATCAAATCCGGACTCAGTGGCTGGGGGCATGAAAGAAAGGTAAATTTACTGCTTGACCTAATGCACAGAACAGGAGATATAATAATAAGTTATAGGACCGCATCAAACCAGAAAGTATGGGATATTCCTGAATATTATTTTAATGAATCAACGGAGGGCACCATTGATAGAAAGGAGGCAGAAAAAGCAATGTTCCAGAAATCTCTTGGGGCATTGGGTATAGCTTCTCCAGATCAGGTCAGCAGGCATTATTCTCCCGTCACCATTTCAGATAAGATGCAGGTTGTGGAAGAACTTCAGGATGAATCAGTAATAGTACCTGTAGAAACAACTGAAAATAATTCAGGGACAAGGAAGAAATGGTTCATACTGAAAAAGGATGTACGGCATCTAGAAAGTCTAGAAAATAATTGGAAACCAGTTTCTGTCTTACTTTCTCCCTTTGATAATCTAACTATAGACAGGAAGAGAACACAGGAGATATTCAATTTTGATAGCAGGATGGAGATGTACGTTCCGGAACATAAAAGAAAATACGGATTCTACTGCATGCCATTCCTTCATGGTGACTCAATTATAGGAAGAGTTGACCTTAAATTAGATCGCACGCATGGAGAGCTAAAGATAAATGCGATATATGATGAGGGTAGAAATTTTTCTGGGAAGAGGGCACTGAGATCATTGATTGATTCGATAAACTGCCTGTCGGAATTCCTGAACGCTTCTTCTATTAAAATTCCTCAAACCATCCAGCATAGTAGATAGGAACCTTATCTCAAAGTCTTCCTTTACTCGACATTGTAATGTACTGTTTTATTCCATGTTAAATGTGTATTGATTGATGAGAATTCCACTTCATGAAGGATATATGAATAAAGTTCATGGAAAGCTTACTTTACTGCAACCGCTGGACCAATGCGAACAGCCACCGGTTTCAGCATATTCTTTCCGGGTTCTGCAGGAAAGATCATATCTCAAGCCATTACAACCCTGACAATTGTCCTGTGAAAGACGTGGGCCAATTTTATTCCTGCGAAAATGCACAATATTCGAAAGGCGGTTACGATGGTCGAATAGAGACATAAATGAAGAGCTGGCATTAAGAATCTTTTCACAAATCCATTCCGAGCACTCTGGAACTTAATCCACCTGTTGCCGGAAAATGGAAGTCTTGAGGTAAATACACATAAATATTCGTTGTTAATAAAGTATAATACTTATGTCCCAACAAAAGTTTGTTAACAGGATTGAAGAGATGAAAATCCTGGAAGATGCCAGATCTGCCAAGGGATCTTCACTGTTCATTCTTTACGGTAGAAGAAGAGTGGGGAAGACGGAATTGATCAGTAAATTCGTTGGTGACAGAGGAGTTTATTTTCTTGCAACAACTGAGGGAGACAGGGAAAACATTCGCAACTTTAAGGTTATCATCTCAAAGTTTCTGGGCGACGACAGCATTCTTAAGGCCAGTTTTGATGACTGGCACTCCTTTTTTTCTGTTCTTGCTTCCGGCAGTTCATTTCAGGCAAAGACAGGAAGTTCCAAGATCATAATAGCCATAGATGAATTCCCTTACCTCATAGAGTCAAACAGGGCTATCCCATCGGTTTTCCAGAAAATATATGACACCATATTAAGCAGAATGAATGTTATGCTGATTCTTTCAGGATCTTCCATCAGTATAATGGAGAACGAAGTACTCTCCTATAAAAGCCCACTTTACGGGAGAAGAACCGGCCAGTTGCAGTTGATCCCCTTAAAGTTCAGGCACCTGGCCGAATTTGTAGATTATGGGATTGAAGATCTGTGTAATACATACTTTGTATTTGGAGGTGTACCTGAATATCTCAGGAAACTTGATCCTGATCTGAATTTCTGGGAAAACGTGTCAAGAAACATGCTTTCAAAGGGTGCGCCTCTCTATGAAGAGGCAGAATTCCTCCTTAGAACTGAATTCAGGGAACCAAGGAACTACATGCTGATTCTAAGATCCATCTCCCATGGGAACCATACGTTGGGAGAGATATGCGGTTATTCCGGCCTGGACAAGAGCATGGTGTCCAAGTATCTTGATGTTCTTATGTCACTTGGGCTGATAACAGCCGAAAAACCCTTCGGGGCCACTGAAAAATTCAAGAGAAGGTTATACTGGATATCTGACCAGTACCTTAAGTTCTGGTTCAGGTACGTCTTGCCACACAAGAGTGAAATAGAGAGTTCCAACACTGAAGAAGTTCTTGATAGTGTAATTGACGATTTCCCATCTTTTGCAGGTGAGCAGTTTGAGAAACTCATGACGGAACTCATAGTGGAAGGAAT
This sequence comes from Thermoplasmata archaeon, assembly GCA_021845155.1. The sequence continues at coordinate 1,440 of JAKBSB010000145.1, read as the reverse complement.
ATTAGGCAGATCATTCGGCACTGTTTCCAGATGGTGGGGCAGGAACGGAACTGGAGAGAAAGGGAGGGATATTGATGAGATTGATATTGTCGCGTACTCGGAAACAAGAAAAGAATTGCTTTTCGCCGAGTGCAAGTGGACTAACAGCCCAGTACCTGCCAACGCAGTTGAAAAATTGAAGTCAAAGTCTGAAACTCTTCGAAAACAGTTCCCTGGCTGTAAATACAATTATGCAATCTTTTCCAAAAGTGGTTTTAGAGGTGAATATAAGGAAATGAGTGAAAACACCATCCTGATGGACCTTTCGGACATTCAGAGGGAGGTATTCAGGAACTCTTAAGAGCCGTAGAAAGTGAACCGGTCGGGGTTTGATTAATGTTTAATTGCCGAAGAACTTATCCTATTGAGAATTTATCCTGAAAGATATCTGTAAACGAAATAATCTTTGAACTGTCAAAGATGGAGAGGCCCCTGAGAAGAGTGGAGCAGAATATCTTGCAGCGGTTCCAAAAAAGGTTGAAAAGATTATTAATCGATTCAAAGAACTGATACATATGGGTTAAATTTGTGGAATTCAGGTAGATTATTATGAAAGGATGAGGAAAGAGACTCTATTCCTGAGGGCTGAAAGAAAAGCAGACGGAACTCATACATACAGGATTATTGAGGGAGACCCTCTTGAAACAAGCCATTCTGAAGACCTGTTCCATAAAATATTTGATCAGACCTTAATGGACGGTATCAATGGTGAAGAGTCGGAGAAACCTGAAACATCATGATTTTAGGACTAAAATTATTGAAATTTGCCTAAATAACCATTTCCTTATTCTTTATGTCCGCCACATGCCTGAAGGTTTCCCTGTCCTCAAAATATACTGATGTTCCTTTCATTCCCCTTGTTAGCATTACCCTGTACCTGTTGATAAGCAACTTCATGGCTTTTGGAGGATCTGTTAAGGATAGGCTCTTGAGAGAACCACTTCCACCAATCCTGTCCATTATCTTGTCCGGCTGCACTTTCCAACCATTGCGCCATTCAAGATCCTCTCCCCAGATAAGCCCCACATAATCAGATTCAAAGCCCTGCGACCCATATATGGAAGCACAGTACTTCAGTGGGTCTCTCTGTCCAAGCCAGTATGAAGGATATTCCGTCTTCTCATCCATCAGCCAGTTTATTTCAGGATCGAATATACGCCTCTTTTCCTTTCGGCCGTCACTCCGGGTAAATGATGCAAGAAGAGCTATCTTGGGATCCCTTCCCATGGATCTCATGGACCTGACGCTTTCAAGATATTCGAGCATGGGATCGATCTCATCAAATATCCTGAAATCGTACTCTTCCGGGATGCCTGAACTGTTTCCATTGAAAATTGAATTTATGAAGTCCTCATATTTCCTGCCTCCATTGACCCGGTAAAATCCCTCTAGATTGTATTC
>JAKBSB010000144.1 GCA_021845155.1 Thermoplasmata archaeon | reverse complement strand
TTTCAGCTTACGGATTCATGGCCGGTACATGGCCTTTCGGAGTTATTGAAGCTGTATGGGCTCTCTTCGCATTCAATAAATTCATAAAGATTATATCTGCCCGCAATAAAGTTAATTGATTATTTTCGTGCAATCACTGGCTTTAAGTTTGGCTGATATTTCTATAAAAATCTATATTCTGGATTATTTTATTACAAAATCGCCTACTTCTGACCATTTTCCTTCCAGTTTTTTCTTCAGGTTTTCTACTTCCTTCCGATCAACTTCCTTCTCCCTTTTCTTGAGTTCTTCTGGAACTGGAATGGCCGAGGAGTTCATCTGTGTGGTCAGGGCGGCCATGTAACTGGAATCACCCTTTACCTGCCTGAGCAGATCATCAAGTCTTCCGTCAATTATGTTCAGTACCTGCTTCAAAATACCGTATTCCAGTGATTCCTGCAAAGCTCTCTTTATAACATCCGCATCGGTTTCACCGGTTACCCTGATCAGGTCTATAGCTGTAAGGTCTTCCTTCGTTAAGGTAATCCGGTTTTCTCTTTCATTTTTTTCCACAACAGAATTCTCCTCTGCTGCATCCGCTTTCATCTTTTCAGTCCCTGGAAATCATTTTCTGGCATACGATGCGTACTGGAAAGCCACGTATGGATAATAAAAATTACGGGCAGTCAGGTCACTGGGACCTTGCTGCCGCATCCCTGTATCCAAGGGCGTTTGCAAACTGCACATCGCTTGGAGGGATATCTATGAGTGTTCCGGGAGCGAGCACTTCCAGTTTCTTTCCTATGAGGGCAGAACCTCCACCAACCGGTATGAGCGCACTTACCCTGTCCAGCTCTTCCCTGAGATTTTCCCTGAGCTTATCAAGTATCTTTGAGGTCAGTGATCTCAGTATTGGTTCAGAAACCTTTGGTCCACCAACCTCCCTCTGCTTGAAGAAGACCGGGTTAGCAAGAGCTTCCCTGGCTATATCAGTGGGGACAACGAAGCCGGTTTCCTTTGCTATTGCCTTTCCAACTGCTGTGACTGCGTCTCCAACACCGGCCTGTATACTGAAAGACATAGGAACTATGGGTTCCATGTTCTTCAGGTTTATTGTAAGGACATCAGTTGTTCTTGAACCGATATCAATTACCACCCCGAAACCAACCTGCTGCTTGAGCATACCCTGTTCCAGAAGATACAGTGCAGCTCCAACTCCCTGTGGCCTCATGACCATTCTTGATATCATGAATCTCTTCACTTCACCATTTCCACCCTTTATAACTATCTCCTTTCCCTGGAGGGCTTCCCTGGCTGCAGCAACTTCATGCTCAAATGTACCAAGAGGTGTTCCGCTGCCGAGAACTATGCTTGTTGTGCTGTCTGATCCTCCAACTCCGCTCATCCAGAGTGCGCCAGCCAGAAGCGGGTATGAATCCGGGTCTGACAGCCTTCCGTCTCCCTGCGGCTCACGGACTGTTGAACCTGTTGCATTCTCTCCGAATACAAATGCCTCTTCATCGTTTATGCTCAAGACTGTTGCGTTTCCGCCCATACCCCAATCCCTGTTTTCCTGTGGGGCCCATCTCGAGGGGAATTTCTCCCGCTTTCCATTCTCTCCTACCACTTTCGTGTCTCCGTATCCAAGATCTACTCCTATCGATATCATTAATGAACACCTCCATTAAATGTAATGGGAATACAACTAAAACAATACTGTATATAATTCTTCTCTATGGTATACATTGCATGAGACTGCAATTTCCTCAATTTTTCCCTGGTTTCCATGATCCCTTTAAAATATCCGGGAACATTTTCATCCTTGTCTCCCACACATTTGTCTATGTCGTATTTCATTTAAGTTTTAAGAACGAGTCTGCTCTTAAGGTTTTAGTGCATGGTCATGCAATTTCGCGGTTATTTTCGCTTTCAAGCTATCGTAATGAAAGCTGTTTTAAGCCTATCAGTCATATGACGTGCATATGATATACAGGGAATTTGGAAAAACAGGGTTCAAGTGTTCAGTAATAGGCATGGGCACTTATTATGATCCTCTGTGGATACTGGGTGCAAAGGTTTTTGGCCTCAAGAAGGGTGAAAAAGAACATGTAGATGCAATCAAAGCTGGACTTGATGCAGGAATAAATTTAATTGACACTGCTGAACTGTATGGGACAGAAAAGCTTGTTTCTCAGTCCATTGCGGGAAGGAAGAGAGATGATCTGTTCATTGCGACAAAGGTATTCTTCAACCATCTCAAGTATGATTCTGTGATCAGGTCCTGCAACAGGAGTCTCAGGAACCTTGGAACCTCTTATATAGATCTGTACCAGATACATTTTCCGAGCAACCGTGTTGATATTGGGGAAACAATGAAGGCGATGGAAAAACTCCTTGATGATGGCAAGATAAGGCACATAGGCATCAGCAATTTTAACCTCCAGAAAACGAAAGACGCCCAGGCAGCAATGAAAAAGTATGAAATTGTCTCAACACAGATGCCTTACAACCTCTCCAGAAGAGATTTTGAAAAGGACCTGCTTCCTTACTGCATGGAAAACAGGATTGCCATCCTTCCTTATTATCCTCTTGGCCATGGAAAGCTTATTTCACAGTCAGGCTGGCCGCCGGAACTCCTGAAGCATATTTTCGAAAAATACGGGATAAAGAGTACCGCACAGATCGCCCTTAACTGGCTCATAACCAAAAGCGATCTCATATTTCCAATACCCAGGGCATCATCCAGAAATCATGTTCTTGACAATGCAGCTGCAGCAGACTGGGTCCTGGATGAAGAGGACTTCGGAAAGCTGGAATCTGCTTTCCCCCTGTGATCATATTATCCTGGTCTTGGTAATATCTTTATTTCTCCGAAACATTTCCTTGCATGGATGAAACAGCCCTGCTTATTTTTGAAAACTCAAAGAAAATAATGTCCCGTGGAATGGGAAACGAAACTGCAGATGAGATAAAGAAGAGAATCCTGGATTCCATTTATGTTGCCTATGGTGCCCTGAATGCGGAACCGGTCAGCATTGAAAGGAATGCTCTGCTGCCTTCTTCAGGAAAGCGGAACTCCACATTATACTTCACAAAGCAGAAAGCTGCAGTTGACGTTGCCACCCTTATAAACGGAAGTATGACGAGATACCATGACTTCAGCGATACATATCTTTCAAAGGAGGCTTTGCACCCTTCAGATAACATACCTCCAGTTCTTGCAATGGCCGAAACCCTGGAATCAGGAGGGGAAGAGGTAATCAGATCCATAGAGGCTGCGTATGAAGTCATAGGGGCTCTCTCCGATGCTGTTTCCATTCGGGACAGGGGCTGGGATCATGTCACATATATCTCCATATCAGCGGCTGCAGGAGTATCTTCCATAATGGGTCATGAAAGTGACAAGTTCATGAATACAATGAATCTGGCCATAAACAACAATATAAGCCTCAGGCAGACAAGGGCGGGTGAATTGAGCATGTGGAAAGGATGTACTGCGTCAAATGCATCCAGGAATTCTGTTTTTGCGGCGCTGCTGGCAGATTCCGGTTTCACGGGGCCGTCTCCGATTTTCAGTGGTGAGATGGGGTTCTTCAGTCAGGTTTCAGGGCCCTTCTCTCTTGATTTCAGCAGGAACCACATACTTCAGACCATGATCAAGAATTATCCGGTGGAGTACCATGCAATGAGCGCTGCCCAGGCTGCGCTTGAACTCAGGGAAAACATCAGCGGAGAAATTCTCAATATTGAGGTTGAGACCTTCGAGGTGGCCAACAGGATCATCATAAAGGATCCTGAAAAATTGCGCCCCAGAACCAAGGAGACTGCAGATCACAGTATGCCGTATATAATTGCTTATTGTCTCACGTATGGCAGGCCCGGCCTGGATGCATACGATTCCAGATATCTTGCGGACAAAAAGATTCTGGCCACCATAGACAAAATGAAATTCACTGTATCAGACAGATTCAACCATATGTATCCCGAATCTCTTCCAGTGAGGATTAAAGTTAAAACTTCCACGGGAGAGTATGAGAAGGAAATTATAGTTCCCAAGGGACACTACAGGAACCCTTACAGCTGGGAAGATCTTCTTGAAAAGGGAAGCGGCATAATGGGGAAAACGGATGCAAAGAAACTTTTCGATGTGGTAAGGTCAATGGAGAAAAGAGGCATTAATGATCTGTTCGAGGTGATGTCAAGTGTCAAGAATGAGAGATAATGTCAACTCTGGACCCAGAGGTTTCAGGGATCTGATGAAAGAAGGCTTCATAAGTATACCTGGCGTTTTTGATGGAATGTCGGCAATCCTGGCCGAACGTGCGGGCTTCAGGGCCGGATACCTTTCCGGTTCTGCGGTTGCAGCGGTCATGGGACTGCCTGATCTCTCTGTCACTACCCTTACTGAAGTTGCACTGGAAG
>JAKBSB010000143.1 GCA_021845155.1 Thermoplasmata archaeon | reverse complement strand
CGATCTTTACCTTGTGGTATTATTGGGTTATATTTTAATTATTTCGGCACAACTTAAGGCATCGAGTCTGTCTGTTTCTTTCAAATTTTCCGATTCTGAATTTTCTTTTTGCCTATTCGTGAGGATTTCAAGTGAATGTTACTTTAATACGTGTGGTATCTTTCACTATACATTAGGGATAATCCTTAATACGGAAAGTCCTAGGCTAGGGGTTCATGTAGTTCCCATACGTAAATCTGCTGGTTTATCACAGATAAAGGACAAGAACGACTTTAATTATGAGGTGATGACCCGGAACCCCTTCCATTCTACAATGTGAAATTGTTTAGTGGTAAATAGCTAATAAAGTTATTATAACGCTCTTCCATGGCTCTGCCATCAATGTTCGAGTATTCGTTTAGAAAAATAGCAGAGTTCTCATCCAGAAACAGTGGGAAAGTAATTATCGCGTGGATATTGATATTTCTTCTAATGGCTCCGGCTGCAACCCTGCTGTTCAAAGAGACCTCTTATAATATAGGATCCAGCATAGTCCCTCCCACTTCAATGGCACAGGAAGCATCAAATTATCTTTCTTCAGAGTTTGGATCCTCAGGTACAGGTTCTGGTGGGAATAATGCCTCGTTTGTTCTTGTAACCAATAATACCAACATAAACAACCAGGCAGTAACAGAAAGCCTGATCAATATGCTGTCGGGTGAACAATCATACCTGAAGAATACAACGGGTGAATCTAATATCACCTCGATTTTTTCAATTGAAAGAACCTCGCTTTTATCCGTTTCCTCGGGAATCAAAAAAGAACTCAATTCCACTTACAATCTCATAGAAAAGATAAATTCTCAGGCCACAACATTGAACAAAACATTGAACGAAACTGCCTTCCTGGAATACGGTATTCCTGATTTTTATCTAGTGAACCTGAGCGCAAGTAGAAACCCCAATGAATCATACAATGCAACAATAGCCTTCATGAAAAGTACTTTAGTTCCAGCATTTGAATACCACTATTTCAACAATGTAACTTCGTCTTTCAATGGAACTAAAAAAAGGCCGGAAAACATGTCACAGTCAATAAACTCGACATTAACTCCAAACTCAAGTTCTTTTGTCAGTTATATGGTACTCCATAACCAGAATGAAACACTGGGTTTAATGCTTTCAATTAACGGAAACCTTTCTCTCACTAATTTTTCAATGCCATCGTCGTACGATCCATATGCCTATAATTATACTACCTCCCTCATTTCTTCAGGTCTTTCATCCAATGCCAGCCTCAATGCTTTTGTAAGAAGTGACCTGAACATATCAATGGGAAAACTGGTGGGTGATTCTTACAACCTCAGTCAACCTGCTGTATCGGAGCAGATATTGCCGTTATCCGTGAGTTTTGTCTATAAAGGTATGCAGAAGACCTTTTTCAAGAACCCACAGCTTGAACTGAATCCAAGCAAGACCATTGTTACAGGTTATTTGAATATGCTGAACCAGTCAAATAATATCAATACAACCGTGAATACAGAAATGAAAGGAAATGGTTTTGATAACTACTCCGTAATTCCAACTTCTTATGTTTACCACCAGTTTGTGGGTTACAATAACGCCACACTGGTTGTTCTCATATCTACAGGAAAGAATCTAACCACATCTCAGGTCACTGAGATTGATACAATTGCCAGGAATTACACTTCTGATGTTCCACAGGCCAATTTCTATGTCGCGGGAACATCGGCGGTAGATAATCAGCTTGCCACTGAATCACTTGACGGAATGATAAAGGCACTTGTTATCGGCATCGTACTTTCAGTAGTCATTGTGGGTATTTTTTTCAGATCTATTTATGCAGCATTCCTTCCACTTGCAATGTTCGGCATATCTGCAGTTGTTGCCATGGGAATTAACGGTCTTCTTTACAAGTATATCATTCACGGTACGGTTTCATTCATTACACCGACACTCCTTCTAATTCTTCTGCTGGGACTTGTTAGCGATTATGTGGTATACATAATGTCCAGATTCAGGAGGGAACTTAGAAATGGTAATCCAGATGCCGTTGAAGATGCAGGCCAATGGGCTGGAAACGCTGTATTCACCTCCGGACTGACAGTTGCTCTTTCATACGTGGTTCTCTACATCTCCCGCGTACCCATATTCAGTGACTCAGGAATAACAAATGCCATAGGAGTTGTCGTTGCCATACTTGCTGCCAATACTTTCCTGGTGGCAATTTTGAAAAGGGCAGGTGCAAAAGCTTTCTATCCATCGAAAATACACAGGGACGCAAAACTCCCACTTGAGAAGACCATGGAAAATGCAGCCAATTTTGTAATAAATAATAAGGGAAAACTGGCTGTTATTTTCATAATAGTAGCACTCTTTGGTTCTTATGTCTATTTTATAACTCCGACAAACATGGATGTGTTCAACCTGGTTCCATCAAGTAGTGGAATCCAGGCTATAGAGGTTGTGAATGGAAGCTTCCATGGTGATTTCTTCGACAGAGGTTATGTCATATTGAAATTCCAGTCCCCCCTTGTCAGTAGCACCGGTTTTAATTCAACAGAAATGGATAAAGTGACTCAGGTGGAGAATCAACTGTTGGGAACAAATGGTATATCTGAGGTTTTCGGCCCAACGCTTCCCTATGGCTATTACGTTCCATTTAATCTTTCAGGTATTCCACAATCACAAAAAGCCACGTACTCAACCGAGATGAGTTCATATATCGGTACAAATGCATCCTATGCAGTCATAGACTTTCAGCTATCCAGCCTTGCCTGGTTAGAGTCTTCAAGTCAGACCGTAAAAACCATAACAGCCTCACTTACAGGAAAGGATTCTTCAGTCTATACAACGTATGTGGGCGGAGAAACAGAGGGTCTCAACAACGCTTATTCGTTCACTGCGGGTGCTTTCTCAAGAATGATTCCAATTCTCATAATAGCCATATTCGTTGTGCTTCTCATACAGTTGAGCTCTGCCCTCACACCACTTAGGCTTATTTTCATGGTCATTGCATCTGTCGTCATCGCCCTCTCGATTTCATATTTCCTTCTTTACTATCTGGAAAAACTGCCTCTCCTTATATTCCTCCCAATGTTTGTATTCATAACAATGCTGGCTGTGGGCCTGGATTACGATATATTCATGGTTTCAAGAGTAAGGGAGGACGTTTTGAAAGGTGTGAGTGATCAGGAGGCAATTAAAACAAGCATAATAGAGAATGGAGGCGTAATAATAACGCTTGGCACAATTCTATTTGCAACCTTCGGTTCACTTTATTTCAGTGGAATTGGCATAATACAGGAAATCGGCATAGGACTTGGCTTCGGAGTCCTCGTGGACACTTTCATAAGCTGGCCCTTTTTTGTGCCATCGGTAATGCTTCTTTTGAAGAAATACAACTGGTGGCCATCAAGGATCAGAGACAGAAATTAGGCCTATAAATTTCAACTCAAGTGATTGAGAAGTCCTCTTCGCAAGATGGGAAAAGAAAGGAAGAGGAGATATGATATTGTTGCCAGCGCACTCCCCAGTCCGCTGGCGGACAGAAGTGGAAGAGGTCTAATACCATATTGCTTCATGAGATCACGTGTACGCAAAGTGGATGGCTTAGCATGAAGGACAGAGTAACTTCGGGCCGAGGGAGATTCCGGCAGCAAACTTTGAAGCTGGAAGATCCCTGCGAAAGACGGGAGGGGAGGTCACATGTTATTCATACACATATATTCGTATGTCTAAAATAATTGCACAAAATACCAAATTACCAAGACATACCTCACAGGAAAAAAATATATAGGATTCTCCAATGTAAGGGAGAAACCAATGAAGACTTATTTGAAAGTTGCATTTTCCAGTGAAGGCGCCAAACCAAGCGAAGTGATAAACAGGCTGCGGTCACTTGGATTTAAACCCGTAATCGGTGAGCAGGACATGATCTATGAATGGGGTGACAACGCAACAACAGAGGATTCGATCTGGTTCGCTGACAAGATTCAGGCAACTCTGGAAGGTTTCAAGGTTACTTTCCAAATTGAGACACTCAACGATTAGACCATCTTCACTGAAAGGTGAGTTTAGTTGTTTCTGATTTGAAAATAAAATTTGTCCGGAGGAACTTATTGGTTATGCTTCTTATTTTTCCTGTCGGACCCTTTTTTTGCCCCCTGTATAAAATCCTTTGAGGCATTGTATGCTTCTTTTGTCTTTGTGCTAAGCGTGTTGTATGCATCGCTTGTCGCTTTTCCGAATTTTTCCCCGGATTCTCTGGCACTCTGTTTTGTAACTTTCTTTTTTTCATCAGTCATTTGTATCATGAAACCATTGCGGATCTGAATAATAACTCATGGAACTCTGGATACAGAAATATTAAGCCCATGGGAAAAAGAATAGGTGAGAATACGCAGAACATGAAATGAAATTTCAGTTGATGACCTTGTAACACCAGAATATTTAAT
>JAKBSB010000142.1 GCA_021845155.1 Thermoplasmata archaeon | reverse complement strand
CCTTTTCGACCTCAAAGGATTCCTGGCTGCGCATGAAAGAGAACATTGACTGTGATGTTCTGTAAAGCTGTCCGAACTGCTGGAAATCAAGCTGCTGATCCCTGTCGCTCAGGGCATCATCAGGTGACGGGTGGACTTCAACCATCAGGCCGTCGGCGCCTGATCCGATCCCCGCAAGCGCAAGGGGCTGGACAAGGCGCCTCTTTCCCGCAGGATGGCTTGGATCTATGAGCACAGGATAATCCACCACTTCCTTTATAACTGGAACAGCCGAAACATCCAGTGTGAATCGTGTGGAGTTTTCAAATGTCCTTATGCCTCTTTCAACCATGATGATATTCCTGTTTCCCTCCCTTGATATGTAACGTGACGAGTTTATGAATTCATCAACGGTGTTCCCAAATCCCCGCTTAAGGAGAACCGGTTTCTTCTGTCTTCCCAGCTTCCTAAGAAGAGGGAAATTCTGAGAGTTCCTGGATCCCACCTGCAGTATATCCGAATATTTTGAAACAATCCCAATCTGGTCAGTATCCATGACCTCAGTCACAACTGCCATCCCTGTCAGTTCTGCAGCATATGCAAGCATTTTCAGGCCACTCTCCCCAAGTCCCTGGAAGTTGTCGGGGGACGTCCTCGGCTTGTAGGCCCCACCCCTCAGTATCCTGACACCCATGGAACTGAGGAATTTCGCAGTCTCAATTATCTGTTCCTCAGATTCCACTGCACATGGTCCGGCTATGAATATCATGCGGTCTCCGGACAGTTTCAGATCACTGCATATATCCATTTCAAACATATGTCTCAAACTCCACATCAGCAATTTTTTGGGCTATATCCTCACCTGAAAGTATTGATGATCCTATGAGGGCGCCATTGAACCCCCTCAATATTCCTGACCCGATATTTGCCATATTTATGCCGCTTTCAAGTATCCTTATTTTGTTTTCCATCCCCAATATCTCATCCATCCCATTCTTTTCAGGTTCCATTCCCAGTGTTCTCAGGTTTCTCCGGTTGTAGCCAATCATAGCATCATTAAAGGAGTTCAGATCCTTTGCGGATTTAACATCATGGAATTCAATAAGAACATCCATCCCGAGATTCCTTGCATGGTCGTACAGTTCCGTCATCTTTCTGTATTCAAGGAAATCACTTATGAGAAGAATGCAATCTCCCCCGGAATTGAATGAGCTGTCCACCATCTCATATGTTGAGATAAAATCCTTTACAAGTACCGGTATGTTCATGGACTGTGCAGTTTCAACGTCCCTGTAATTCCCTTGGAAGTGGTCCGGTTCAGCAAGTACGCTAATGCCTGCCAGATTGGAAGCATTGATTCCTGAAAAGTATTCTTTTATCCCCAGTCTTTCCGGGGCCCTGAAGCCAGAGGGAGAAGACCTTTTAAACTCAGCAATAAGTCCCAGCATCCTGCCTGAATTCAATTTCCTTATGCTTTCAGACATCTTGATTACTGGTCTTTTCCTGTAATTATCCTTGACTGGAACCCGTTTTCTGTTCTTTCTGTATATTTCATCAACAATCCCCATTATTGCATCTCCAGGAAATTTCTAACGATCTCATGACCAAATTCTGAATAGTAGCTTTCCGGATGGAACTGGATCCCGGTGATGTTGCCACCGGCAGAATGAAACGCCATAACGCTTCCATCCGTTTCTGAAACAGCGTCAACAATTATCTTCTTCGAAGGTTCAACCACAAGTGAGTGATATCTTGCGACGTTGATCCTGCCTGGAAGGTCCCTGAATACGCCATACCCATCGTTGCTGATTCTGTCAACTTCTCCATGGTAAATCTTCCCTGAGACATGAATGCGTGATCCGAGCATCATTGCAAGTATCTGGTGCCCGAAACATATTCCCAGAACCTTCTTATTTCCAAGTCCGCTGAAAAACTCCAGAATCTGGCCCCTGTCGCCCGGGTTCATGGGGTTTCCGGGACCGGGAGATATGACAACAGCGTCGTATTTATCCTGGTCTACAGAAGAGAGCATGTCATTTGGAACTACATGGACTACTGCACCTTCCTGCCTGATGTAATCCACCAGGTTATTTACAAAGGAATCGTAATTGTCAATCATTAAAACTTTCAATTCTTGCCACCTCCATCACATTCAGGCTCTTGGTGAAAATTTCCTGCACTTCTTTTTCTGGAACTGAATTGCTGACAATTCCGGCACCGGATCTTGTGTAATAGCCTCTACCACTGGAATAAACACTCCTGATAAGCAGGGCAAGATCCATTCCTTTCCTTCCGGCGGTTCCAATGCACCCCGAATATGGTCCCCTTGGCGAATCCTCAAACTTTCCTATAAGTTCAAGCGATCTCCTCTTTGGTGCACCACTCACTGTTCCAGCAGGAAATACAGACCTGATGACATCCAGATGGTCATCCGTGGATGAAATGGAGGATACCCTGCTGACCAGGTGCTGTACGTTTCCAAACTTTCCAATTTCCATGTTTTTCTCCACCTTTACTGTTCCAGGGAGTGATACTCTCGCCAGGTCATTCCTGGCCAGGTCAACCAGCATCCTGTGTTCGCAAAGCTCCTTTGAATCTCCGGCCAGGGTTTTTCCCAGCAAATCATCCTCTTCAGGAGTGGCACCTCTCCTTATGGTACCTGCTATGGGGTCCGCAACAAGCCTTCCGTTTTTCATGGTAACGAGGTTCTCCGGGGAGCTACCAATAATCTCGAACTTTCCGAACCTGTAATAATAGACGTAGACAGATCTGTCGAATTCCAGGAACTCCTCAAGGCATCTGATGGGATTGAACAATGGAAGCTGGAAATCTCTGGAAATAACTACCTGCAGAAGCTCTCCATTCCTGATCCTGTCCCGCAGCTCCCCAATTATTCCTGCAAGTTTACTGTCTTCCGGATAATCCCTGGCAAGTATCCTCCTCTCTTTTTGTGCTATTCTTTTATAACTGCCTCTCTCCACTTTCTCAGGCAAGATAGACATAGCCATGGGCCATTGGGATCTCCTGAACTGAACGCCCGGAAAATTTTCATTTATGAAATCAAAGGAAACCACTAGAGGTACATCTTTTCCATCCTCCATTGCTTTGAGTCCTTCGAAGAAACCTTTTACTTCTTCGTGTGTGTTCATAAGGACTGGATTTCCCCGTGACCTGAACAGGGTCTCGTTTCCTTCTGTCTTGTTCACATCGTCAAATTTGCAGAAATAAGCAAAATTTTCCTGCCCCTCAAGCAGTGATGGTATAAGGTCAGACAGTGGCATGGCTGCACCTCGCCGCTTCTATGAAATCTTTCATGATGCTGTGATCTTTTTTTCCCGGGCTGGTCTCGAGAGAACTGCTGGCGTCAATGAACCTGAATCCCTTTTCCCTTATTTCACTTACATTGGAAATGCCTATCTTTCCGGCAACACCGACCCTGGGGTTTCCAGAAATGGCTGCAATTCCCGAAAGGTATTTCACAATTCCTTCCCTGTTCTCTATCAGCACAAGATCTGCACCTGCACTTATCTTTTCATGTATACTGGAATCTATATCCTCTTTCCCAGTGTATCCTATTACGGAAATTATTTTTTTCCCGGACTCTTCTTTTATCTTCATGATCTGTTCCGGGGAATGAGGGAAATGGAGCTGTATATACTTAGAACCTGATGGATTCTGTTTCACTGATTCATAGGATGTGTAGACTGCGGCAGTTGTTCCGCCAATGTTTACAACTTCATCGATCAGTTTCACTGTGCCATGCCGCACCACCCCTGTGTCAAGAATGACTCCTATGATATCATAACCCATGTCTATTGCTGCAGAAGCATCCTCAAGCCTTGTAATTCCGCAGATCTTTACAATATTATCACTGGCCATTCATTACGCCTCCGATCCTTTCCAGCTGTTTTCCCGCTTTCCCAGACAGTATGGCGTCCAGGGCCATTTCATATGCTTCGGCAAACTTACCCGCAGTGTTCGTGGCGATTATCAGTGGTGCTGTGTTCAGGGCAATGAACCCTGCTACTTTCTCATTTTCGCCCTTAATCCCGGAAACTGTCATGTTAAAATTTATTTGGGGGTTGCTGCTTGCTATATCCTCCTTCTCTACATGGATGCCGGTTATTTCTTCCGGTTCAACGATCAATTCAGATATCTTTTCATCCACAAACAATATTCTTGATCTGCAGAATGGTGAGACCTCATCCATACCATTCTCTGCTGTAACCACTGCCCCAGTTTTCCCGGTTTCGTTCAGTAAACCGGCATAAACCGGAAGCATGGCCGGATCAGATGACCCGATTATTATGGTATGGGGATCTGCCGGATTTGTAACCGGGCCCATGTAATTGAATACTGTTTTGTATGGAAGCTGTTTCCTGGCTTCGGAAAACATCCTGAAAGTTCCGTTGAACTGGGGTGCCAGAAGAAAGGCAAAGTTATGGGCCTTTATCCTTTCCAGCAATCCCTCATGATCGAAATCGAATCTGTAGCCAATCTGTGAGA
>JAKBSB010000141.1 GCA_021845155.1 Thermoplasmata archaeon | reverse complement strand
ATGAATACTTATAGTTTCTGCAGGCTGGTCTATCTCTGCATGCCAGAAATCAAACCTAGTGGTTGCCTTGAGCCATGATCCGTTTTATTGCATATAATCAAGTCATCAAGCATGATTATCAGGAACCAGAGACCTGTTTATCCAGTATCTTTTCCAGAACTGTCTGTGCATTTTTCCACAGTACCTGGTCTGAATGCTTTCCAAGAAGGCTGGCAAGTTCTGTTATCTTATCTACACTTTCAAAGCCTTTAGGCGTTGTTGATATTCCGAGAAAATCAGAACCCAGTGCAACATGATCCCATCCGAACCTGTCACCCACATATTCCATGTGCTTCACCATGTCTTCTATACCAGGATCAGCGCCGAGTGTGGGAGGTATTGCAGTTATTCCTATTATGCCGCCGGTTCCTGTAACTGCCTCTATGCACCTGTCGTCTATGTTCCTGATATGATCGAAGGCGCCCTTTGCATTTCCATGGGAAAATACAACGGGAGAACTTGATATTTCACATGTGTCAAGTATTGTATTCCTGCTGGAATGCCCCAGATCAACAACCATTCCATTGCTGTTGCACAGTTTTACCAGTTCTTTTCCTGCTCCGGTGAGACCGTAATCCTTCTCGGACATGCACGATGCTGCAAATTTTGTGTCGTAGTTCCATGTGAGTCCTATTGACCTGAACCCAAGCCTCTTGAGGAGAAATACGTCAAAAGGATCTGTCAGAACATCCGTACCTTCAAGAGCAATAAGCATTTTTAGGCCCTTGAGGGAAAGGTCAGAACCTTTACTTATAAGGGGAACGTTCTCTGATCTTGATACATAGTAATAGAACTTGACCTGCTCTATGAGGAGTTGCATCATTGGAGATGTTGACTGTGACAGCATCCTGTATTTTTCAGTGAGGATTTCTGCAAATTCATTCCATGTGTTTATATGCGGAAAAACAACCGAGAAAACGGTACAGGAGTCAAATTTTTTCAGTTCCTTTATGCTGGACTGTCCCGGTCCGTTGATAACATCACTTTTCATGGATGAAAAAGCCAGGTCCTGATGGAGGTCTATGAGATTCATGGCAGGAAACAAATATCGTAATCCATAAATAATCCTTTGTGCAAAGAAATGAAGTGGACCCTTGATCGAATAAATCAGGAACAGGTCTTTTTTGTCTTATAAAAAATAAAAATTAAAAAAATAAAGTTAATTTTGCCTTTGACACCATTTATTTTGGAACATCCGGCACGAAATAGACATCTGTCGGGCTGAACCTGAGATTTCTCCTGAATTTTGCCCTTATTGGCATTCCGATGTGAAGATCTTCCTCATCTGCCCCTATCAGACGTGCCATGAAAAGGGAATTGACACCTTCAAATTCAACCATAACAAGATGGAAAGGAGTCTCGGGAAGGAACTCTTCACTGCCAAAGTAACAGGTCGTGAATGCATGTATCTTTCCGTGATTGGGAAGCTCATGCCACTCGGTTTCAGAACCACACATCATGCAGTGCCCTCTTGGTGTGGCATAAACATACCCGCACTCCTTGTTCTTGCATTTGCTGCCCATTATTTTCTTCTTTCCCAGTGCCCTGAAAAATTCTGAATCCTGTGCATAGCTGTGGATATAATCGATCTCATAATGTGATTTCACTATGAGCGGGTCCACGTTGTATACTTCAGTACCCTTCTGGGTCTCTTCCATTTTAGCGTTTGGATTGAGCGTCATTTTACCGCCTCCATTATAGAAACTGTAACATATGTTCCGGTGCCCGCATGGCTGTGAATCAATCCACGTTTAGCGTTCTTAATCTGCAACGCCTCATCATGGAAGTGTTTCTTCACGGAATGCTGCAGCTGCCAGAACATGAAAACTGCCTGCATAATGCCAGTTGCCCCCACTGGATGGCCCGATGCGAGAAGACCGCCTGAAGGATTCACAGGTACTTTTCCGTGAAGACTGGATTTTCCTTCATCTATGAAGTTACCGCCTTCTCCATATTTACACAGGCCCAGATCTTCATAGGTCTGGATTTCGGACGAAGTGTAGGCATCGTGCAATTCAACCAGGTCAATCTCTTCCAGGGGATCAGTTATTCCGGCCCCCTCATATGCCTCTTTTGCCGCTGTTCTTCCTGCCCTGAATGAATGTATACCCGGATATTTCAGGTTCCTGTAGTCTGATTCCTTTTCATTTGCAAGAAGAGGAACTTTGCCGAATGGCCTGTCAGAAAGCCTCATTGTGTCCGTTCCTGTACCTATGGACGCAACTTTTACCGGGTGATCGGAAATCTCAAAGGCCTTCTCTTCGGAAGCCAGAATTGCAACTGCAGCCCCATCTGACATGGTACAGACATCCAGCCTGGTCAAAGGAGTGGCCACCATAGGTGAGTTCCTGACATCCTCAACGGTTATTTTCATTGGGCTCTGTGAATAAGGGTTGTGCAGGGCATTACCATGGTTCTTTACAGAAACTTTTGCAAGTTGCTCAACAGTTGTGCCAAATTCATGCATATGCCTGTTGGCCATCATTGCGTAATAACCTGTGTAGAATCCCCCTACCGGATAGTCAAAGTTTGTATCGCTGGCAAGGGCAATGAACTCGTTTCCCTTCCAGGTATTAACATGAGACATGGTCTCGAAGCCATAGACTGCGCATACGTCCATCCTGCCCGATGCAACTTCCTCAAATCCTGTCTGGAATGCAAGACCGCCTGTTGCGCCTCCCCCTTCCACCCTTTTACTGGGTTTTGGAGTAAGTCCCAGATAGTCCTGAGCCATAATGCCAGACATCAGCTGTCTCTGGAAATGATCAGCAAAATAGGATGCAACTGATCCGTCTATGTCATGCAGTGTGAGGTTTGCATCATTCAGTGAATAGTCGAATGCTTTTTTCACACGCAGCCTAAAATCCATATCCGGGGTGGCTTTGGCGAACTTGGTCACTCCTCCGGAAACCATGTAGACATCTTTGCCCTTGTGTTTCATGTAAATCATACTATAATAGCCTGAAGAATTAATAAATTTCGCAGAACCGTGGGAATGAGTGTCATATACGAAATTTAATATCGAAAATAACGCTTAATGTCTGTGAAAGCGATAGTGTTGGGTTCAGGCTATATGGGCAAGAACATAGCCCTGAACATAAATGCTGATTCTGTAACCTATTATTCAAGGCACGAAGTGCCTGAACTTAAGGCAAGGAATATCAACTGGATTGAGGGGGATATACTGGACGCAGAAAAGGTGATGTCTGCAGTCAAGGATTTTGACACTATTTATTACGCTGCTGGAATCTGGAAAGGGGAAAGGGAAAAACTTTTTGATGCACACGTCAACGGAATGAAGAATGTTGTAGCAGCAGTTAAAAAATATGACACAAACCAGAGAATCATCAACCTTTCATTCATAAACGTACATTATGGAAAACTGGAACTTTACAGGATAAAAGGCATTGAAGAGGATAATGCTGCAACAATCAAGAATCACCTTAATGTCAGAATGTCACCCGTTTATGGTGAGGGGGACCCCTTTACACAAAAGCTTGTTGATCTTGCCTCCCAGAACCTTCCAAATCTTCCAGATGGCGGAAACCTAGCTCCTGTTCATATACTTGATGCCATAAAAGTCATTGAGGCTTCAGAAGGAACCATGGGCGCAATAGATCTCTGCAGTACAGAAAAACTCAGATTTGCAGACATGATAAATGTTGTAAGAAACATAATGGGAAAGGAAGAGAAAAGTGTTTCAGAGAGCGGCTTCTTTGTCAAAAGAGCGGTTTCTGCACTGGCTGAGAAAGGAGTTTTTGACGAGGAAGATATTGCAAGATACCTGATGAATTACTACCGGGAGACGACATGGCTCACAAGATTTGTGAAAGAACCACACAAATTCAAGGACTATGCACATGAAGTGGTGAAATTAAAGAAATAGTTGTGAGATCTTTTCAGAGCATTACATGCCCTATTGCTTCCCTGTAGACAAATGTGCTCAATTTTCCCAGGTATTTTATTAGGTAGTCCGGGATAAATTCCAAAAATTTCTCGTCTTTGCGCGCGGTGACAAGGTAATTTATTGCCAGCGTGATATGGGCGTGACTGCTGAGAAGATGTGCCGCCCGTTTATCTCCCTGCGACATTTTCTCCTTAAGATCAAGCCAAACGTCATCCGCATGATTTAATGCCTTTCTCTGGGCATCAGGAAGTCTTGAATCCGGTTCTTTTATCATGTTATAAAGGGTATCCAGCATGTCCAGAAGTTCCCTTGTTGCCTGGAGCCTTACACCCTCGCCAATTGCCAGCCCCATTTCAGCCTCAGCAAGTTTCATTTCAGCATCATACAGGAAATAGGGATGATTCCTGGGAATCTCACTGTCTGTTATCTCGCAGTATGCCATTTCCGGATTTTCTTCTTCATTGTTTTCCATTTTTATTATCTCCAGGATACACTGTGCTAGGAATATCAGGGATGTCTCCAGTTTTACAAATGCCTGGTCT
>JAKBSB010000140.1 GCA_021845155.1 Thermoplasmata archaeon | reverse complement strand
CAGGTCTTATAAGTTATAAATTCCCACCTACAGCAGGGACAACAGATTATGCTGTGGACATGATAATACACGCAGTAAGGGGCATGGATTATGAGTGCTATTTAAAATGTGATACTGAGATGCCGATGATGTATATGCCGGATGCACTCAACGCAGTGGTTGATCTTTACGAGGCTCCCAGGAAAAACCTGACCAGATGTACCGATTACAACGTCGGTGCATACAGCATGACTCCAGTGACACTTCACAGGGAGATTAAAAAGTATTATCCGGAATTTAAAGTCAGGTACCAACCGGATTACCGCCAGGAGATTGCGGACGGATGGCCCCACTCAATAGACTTCAGAAAAGCCCAGAAAGACTGGAACTTCAAACCAGCTTACGATCTGGAACTCACTGTTAAGGACATGATACTTAATCTGAGGAAAAAATTTGATTGTTAACTATGATTAAACAGAAATCTCAACCACACACTTTTTTCCACCATCAGAAAATTTTTCCTTTATTGAAAAATTTGTGTCAAGTGAACTGCCTATCATATCTGTACCCAGTGTGCCGCAAATGATTCTTTTGTTTGATTTTGCCAGTTCGTAAAATATGCAGTTATGTCTTACAATTCTAACTGAATCCGGGGTTTTCTCAAGTCTTGCATAATAGCCAAGGCGATTAAGGATACTTACAAAATCTTCAAGTTTCTGGATTTTCTCGCTTCTTGTCATCGAACTCACCAGACCGCCCTCCTTCCACCCTGCATCGCTTATGAGTCGATCTGCAACTTTTGCAAGGATAACATTTACCTTTTCCTTGCCTATTTCCTTCTCAAGGGTGTCAACAAGCAGGGACGCAAAGGCAACATATTTCTTTGGAAACAGCTCAATGCCTTTGTCCGTGATCTCATAAAATTTACTGGGTCTGCCTCTTCCATCTCCCCTGAAGAAAGACCTCACATAGCCCTTCATCTCAAGATAATCCATATGCTCCTTCACCGCAGTCTTGTTGATCTTGAGTAGTTCGGAGAGTTCAGCAGTGCTCTTCTCAGAATAGCTAAGTTCCTTCAGGACACTTTCCTTCACCTTTCCAAGCATCCCTATAATGTCACTATTCTCAGATATTGTTTCAACCATTACAGTCTAATAATGAAAAGCAGCTATATATACTTTAGTCAATTTAGACATAAGAAAGTGTTTAAATACAGAAAATGCATAGAGTTGTGGTGTCAGAATCAATGTCGGAATTAATAATTAAAGATCTCAGAGCTTCGGTCGCAGACAAGGAGATACTGAAAGGGGTAAACCTGACTGTGAAGGGCGGTGAGATACACGCGCTTATGGGACCAAACGGCGCTGGAAAGAGCACACTTGGAAACGTTCTGATGGGTCATCCGAACTATACAATAACAGGCGGTTCAATAAAACTCGATGGAAAGGAACTAACAAACAGGACTCCGGAAGAGAGAGCCAGGGCAGGTTTATTCCTTGCTTTCCAGAACCCTGTATCAGTAACAGGCGTGAAACTCTCCTCTTTTCTGAGAACGGCTTACAAACAGCTACATCCAGAAGAGAAAGTACCACTCAGTGAATTCCAGGCAAGAATAAAGGATCACCTGAAGAAGGTAGGTCTTGATGAGGAGTTTCTCTCCAGATCGGTGAATGACGGCTTCTCAGGTGGCGAGAGGAAAAGAGTTGAAATTCTTCAGATGGTCATTCTCAAGCCAAAGATTGTAGTACTTGACGAGATCGATTCTGGACTGGATGTTGACGCGCTTAAGCTGGTTGCCGATGAAATAAGAGATTATTACAGCCAGGAAGTCGGTTTTCTCATAATCACCCATTATCAGAGAATCCTGAAAAACATAGACCCCGAATTTGTGCACATACTAATGAACGGCAAAATTACAATGAACGGAGAAAAGTCCCTGGCGCTTAAGATAGAGGATGAAGGTTACGATTGGATAAGGAGTGAATAAAATGGAAGTAGAACTATCGAAGGATGAACAGATTGAGAAATTGCTCGAAGATCTCAGGACCTCAAATATAAAGAAGGACGACTGGGAGTTTCATGATGCAGACAGATCGATATATTCAACAGGAATAGGACTGAACAGACAGGTTGTCGAGGAGATTTCCGAGATCAAGAAAGAGCCAGACTGGATGAGAAGATTCCGTCTGAAGGCTCTTGAGATATTCCTGAAAAAGCCTGTACCGACATGGGGTCCGGATCTCAGTGGAATAGACTGGGACAATACACATTACTACACAAGACCGGATGAGATCAAGGCAAGGAACTGGGAAGATGTTCCGGACGATATCAAGAACACATTCCAGAAGCTTGGTGTTCCGGAAATGGAACAGAAGTACCTTGCCGGTTCCGTTGCCCAGTATGACAGTGAGGGTGTTTACCATAACCTCAAAAAGGTATGGGAGGACAAGGGTGTCGTTTTCATGGATCTGGATTCGGCTCTTAAGCAGCATCCGGATCTGGTGAAGAATTATTTCTGCAAGGCGGTTCCTGCAACCGACAACAAGTTTGCTGCACTCAATGCGGCAGTGTGGAGTGGAGGTTCTTTCCTTTATGTCCCAAAGGGGGTACAGATAGACATGCCGCTCCAGACTTACTTCAGGATGAATGGAGAGGCAACCGGTCAGTTTGAGCACACCATAGTTGTTGCCGACGAAGGATCAAAGGTGCACTATATAGAAGGGTGTACGGCGCCAAGATACAACACAGATTCACTGCACAGTGCAATTGTGGAGATATATGTGCAGAAGAACGCACAGGCAAGGTATACAAGCGTGCAGAACTGGTCAAAGAGTGTTTACAACATGCCTACAAAGAGGGCATGGGTCGAGGAGAACGCCCAGATGGAATGGGTTGGGGGTTCACTTGGTTCAAAGGTTACCATGCTGTATCCTTCGTCATATCTCAGGGGGCCGTACGCTTCAACACACAACCTGAATATATCGCTGGCAGGTCCCGGAACAGTGAAGGATACCGGGGCAAAGGCAATCCATCTTGCACCACACACATCATCAAGAATTGTGGCGAAGAGCATAAGCATAGAAGATGGAAAAGCCATTTACAGGGGTCTCCTGAGAATGAACAAGGGAGCCATCAATTCAAAGAGTCATGTGCAGTGTGATGCTCTCCTGATAAACGATGAATCCACCTCATTCACATATCCACATGACGAAATATATGAACCCACTGCAACATTCGGTCATGAAGCCACTGTTGGTAGAATCGGTACTGAAGAGCTGACATATCTGAGATCCAGGGGCCTCAGTGAGGAAGAGGCGAGCTCAATGATCGTTCTCGGTTTCATGGATGACGTTATGAAGGAAATACCCATGGAGTTTGCAGTTGAAATGAACCGCCTGGTCAAACTTGAAATGAGCAAGATGGGCGCGGTAGGATGATATTCCATGGAGACATACCCAGAAACACTGAAGACCAGGCTGAACGACGAGGCCTTTGAGTACAGGAGAGATTCATTCCTCTCATTTCTCAAAACACCGGTGAGAAACTTCAAGGAAAGCCCTACTGTAAGTGAATATGTTGAAGTCAATGATAGGGACCTAGAGAGGATGATCTATGATGAATTCAGGCATTCACCAGACAATCCGATATTTCTGAAGGAAGCCAACATAAAGGTAATGAATGGTAAACTGGAATCAGTTGAGAATCTTCCGGATGGAGTGGAGGTCAGGGAACTTGTGGAAGCGGCAAAGGACCCGGAAATAAGGTCTAAGTTTCTAGACAACAGCCATATTGGAGACGACAGGATGGAATTTCTCATCAATTCAGCATGGCAGAGAGGACTTTTTGTCAGGGTTGGAGAGAGTGTTAAAGCCAGTATCACAGTACACAATATATCAAACGGATCTGATTCATTTGCCTACAAAACAGTTGTTTCATGCGGTGGTGAATCCAATTTGAATTACACTGAGGTCAATGAAAGTGCATCTGAAGGGGATGCGGTACAGGGAAAAAACATCTATTTCTTCCAGGATGAGTATTCAAAGGTGCAGTTCAACTATGTACAGGATAAATCCGTATCCGTAACGGATCTTTCATTCGTCAAGTCATACCAGTCCAGATTCACGGAATTCCAGATATTCCATATAAATCATGGAGGCGGAAGGGTCATATTCGGGAACGAGTCACAGCAGATGGGTGAAAGTTCAGATTATCGTGTATACGGCGTGAGTTTCTCCGACGGTAAGCAGAAAATTGACATAAGGGATAGCAGCTTCCAGGCTGGAAAATCATCCACTGCAGACATTCATGTGAGGGGCGTTGTGAAAGGTGCAAGCTCAACCATACACAGAGGAAATATAGATCTTGAATTTGAGGCTGTTAACGCAACCGGCTTCTATGATTCCAGAATACTGCTGCTGTCAAAGGAGGGATATGCCAATTCAAAACCGGGTCTGATGATCAAGAACAGCAACACAAAATCAAAACATGGTTCATCCATAAGTAACGTCAGTGAGGAT
>JAKBSB010000139.1 GCA_021845155.1 Thermoplasmata archaeon | reverse complement strand
TCCGATCGATAATGTTTTCAGGGGTCGTGAAATCAGGTTCTCCGATCCCGAAATTGTAGATTTTTCTGCCATTTCTGACCATTTCAGCCGCTTTATTGCTGGAGGCAACTGTTTTTGATTCGGATATTGCGTTAAGCCTTGACGAGACCATGGTCACGAATTATTAAAGGTGTTAATAAAACTTGACTGCAAATTTCAGACAGAGCCAATCATGTTTAAAAACATGGCAAAGATATTGGATGGATAATGATCAACAGAGAATATGCAAAACAGATCAAGAAACTGATGCCGTCCAGGGTATCAGCAAGTGATCCCGACAGCCCAGTATCAATGTGGAAGGAGATGGATCGGCTCAGGGGTTACCCGGAGCCAACAAGCGTTGTCATCTTCAGGACAAAAGGCTGTTCATGGTATAATTTCTCGTCATGCTCAATGTGCGGATACTTCAACGATGTATCCAGCAGCATAAAGGAAGAAAATCTCTATAAGCAGGTCGATTACGCTTTCAGATCACTGGGTGACACCAGGATACTCAAGGTGTTCACTTCAGGAAGCTTTCTTGACCCGCTCGAGGTTCCAACTGGTGTGAGGGACTATTTCATGGAAAAGGCGAAGGCGAACCTCGACAAGCTTCTTGTTGAATCAAGAACGGAATATGTTAATTCCAGGAATCTTTCAGGCATCAGGAAATATGGTGTCGACCTGAGGATAGCAATCGGGCTGGAGAGTTCCAACGACATAATCATAAGGGAGTCCATAAACAAGGGATCCACATTTGCCAAGTTTGTTGAATCTGCAAGGGTATTGAAAGATCTCGGACTTGAACTCAGGACATACCTGCTTCTCAAACCGCCATTTATATCGGAAAAAGCGTCAGTGGAGGACATGATAAAATCAGTCAGGGATGTTTCCGGCATATCTGACGACGTGTCTGTAAACCCAATGAATATACAGAAAAATACCATGGTTGAGAAGTTGTGGAAAAAGGGGCTTTACAGGCCTCCAAGGCTCTGGAGCATTGCCAGGATACTTCTTGAGACAAGGAACATGGGAACACAGGTAATTTCCTACCCAACTGGCGGAAACAAGCTGAGGGGGGCACATAATGAAGAAGATTCGCTGGAACTCCTGAACCTCATATTCAGTGCATCACTTTCCCAGGATTTCAATGAACTGGAAACATTCTATAACAATTCTGACAGGAGTGCATACATGAAGAATCTGGACCTGGAAGACAGCATGATTTTCCAGCAGGATCTGGACAGGCTAGTTGATCGGCTGGGATCGGCCTCCATGACAGTCTAGGAGGCAACCAGGGGAGCTATATTGGAGGGTCATTGTATGGTGTTGAAATTAAACGATCTGGGAGAAAGAAAGATAATTGACAAAATATTCTCCTCCTCCGGCATTAAGCAGGAAAAGGATGACTGTGCTGTCATAAAGTTCAAGGGCATGAATATACTGGTTTCAACCGACAGTGTTTCACTTCCGACACATTTTTTTCCAGAGGTGGAACCTAAAACCATGGGTTCATTCCTTGGGGCCATAAACCTGAGTGACATTGCTGCCATGGCCGGTGAACCGGATTCCTTCCTGCTTTCACTCCAGGTTCCGGGAAACTACCAGTATTCTTTTCTTGATGAATTTGTCTCCGGGCTTACGGGGGAATTGAGGCATTACGGCACAAGGCTTGACGGAGGAGACACAAAGGAAGGGGTAAATTTTGAAGCTACAGGCTTTGTAATGGGTTACCAGAAGCCAAAAAACACGCTTTACCGATCAAGGATAAGGAAGAACCAGGTTCTCTGCACCACCAACAGGATGGGTAAATCTGCATCAGGCTACATTTTCTATAGATCCTCATACAGGAAGGAACTGGGGCTGAAGCTCATGTACGACATCAAGCCCCGAATAAGGGAGGCATCCCTCATTGCAGAATACGGGGGAAAGTTCATGATGGACCTGTCAGACGGTCTGTATTCATCAATTGGCCAGATGAAGAGGGATTACGGCATAGGTTTCAGGATAGTGGAGGATGAGCTTCCTCCAGACTCTCATGTAAAAAAAGCTGCAGATCTTTCAGGTGCATCACCTGCAGATATCATGTGCAAATTCGGGGGAGATTACGAACTTCTTTTCACCATTGACAACTCAGATTACCGTGATTTCAGGGACTCAATGGAATCGAACAAGATTTCAGTATCTTATATAGGGGATACTTGGGAAGGAGAAAATATGATGTTTGACGGCGACAGCTGGAGTCTCATCGAAGACAAGGGGTACGAGCATTTTTCCCCAAAGCCAAAACTTGGAATGATAGATTAAGCCTCCATTTTACAAGGTTTGACCTCATTTTCTCATTTTATTCCTCATGAGAAAACTACTTGTCCGGTGAATTTTTGTTAGGTCAGGGTTAAAATGGAATTCACATCTAGAAGGGAAAATCTGCTTGAAACCATAGAAAAGCTACACAGGGAAAGGATCGGAATAATGGAGATCAGGAAAAACAGCCCGGATCTTTATGATTACTACCAGGAATGGCTCACCAGGATGGAAAGAAAATTCATGATGAAGTACCTGAGGAAATACGGGAAAAGGAATTAAGTAACTAAATTTATAAGGCCAAGATCACATTTTTTCTAATTCTGTTCCAAAAATCGGGGAACTTGAATAAATGTTTTCCGTATCTTTTCTGATAAACAATATATATAAACTGTACCTTAGGGAAAACTAAAGTATGGTATCATGACAGAAAACAATTACGAACCGGTGGATCCCAACAAATCATATTTTGCAATAACAGAGGAAGTACTGAAATTATGGAAATCAGAAGGTCTCATTGATCGTGCGTTGAATTCTGTTGAGGGTTCCCGGGATTTCATATTTCTGGAGGGTCCTCCTACAGCAAACGGTCGTCCACATGCGGGACATGCAATGACCAGGACTGTCAAGGATACGATTATCAGATACAAATTCATGAATGGCTACTCAATATCAAGGCGCAACGCGGGCTGGGATTGCCATGGCCTGCCAGTTGAGCTGGAAGCGGAGAAGCATTTCGGATTCAAGACAAAGAAGGAAATAGAGGAATTCGGCATTGAGAAGTTCAATGAATACTGCAGGGAGAGCATTTTCAGGTATATTGAAGAATGGACCCAGGTTGATGATCTCCTTGGTTTCTGGATAAATCACGATAATGCATACGTAACACTGAGAAACGATTACATGGAGAGCGAATGGTGGGCAATGAAGTCCATGTTCGAAAAGGGATTGCTGGTAAAGGACTACAAAATAGTTCCTTACTGTCCCAGGTGCGAGACATCCCTGAGCTCCCATGAGGTGTCGCAGGGCTACGAAGAGGTAAGAGATCCGTCTGTGTATGTAAAGTTCAGGGAATACGGCACCACAAACCGCTACTTCCTCGCATGGACCACAACCCCATGGACACTCCCTTCCAACGAGTTCCTTGCTGTAAATCCGGATTATGAATATTCGCTCGTGGAATTCCAGGGTGACCAGTACTACATAGCGAGCAAACTTGCTGAAAAGGTATTCGGAAAGGATTTCAGGGTGATAGGTACCTTCAAGGGCTCAGAACTCGCAGGAAAGCAATACTACCAGCTTATGGATTTTCTTGAGAAGCCGGAAGGTACAATGTTTGTCGCGACAGGAAGTCATGTCACACTGGAGGACGGAACAGGAATAGTCCATACCTCACCTGCCTTTGGTGCAGATGATTTTGAAATAGGAAAAAAATACGGTGTAAAAATCCTGAATCCAGTAAACCAGCAGGGAAGGTTTGCCTCTCCGGGAATGCCATGGGATGGCATGTTTGTGAAAGATGCAGATGTTGAGATATTGAAGTACCTCAAGGGGAAGGGACTGGTGCTTAAAAACGAGAAAATACTGCACACTTACCCATTCTGCTACAGATGCGGATCACCCCTTCTCTATTACCCACTGGATACCTGGTTCATAAGGGTTTCAACAATACGCGACCTGCTGATGGAGAACAACCAGAAGATCAACTGGATACCGCCTTTCCTGAAGGATGGACGTTTCGGGAACTTCCTTGCTGAAGCAAAGGACTGGGCTTTGAGCAGGAACCGATACTGGGGAACCCCCCTTCCAATCTGGATATGCAGCAACGGGCACAAATACGCCGTCGGAAGCAGGGAAGATATAGTCAGGATGGGAGGGAAGGTACCGGATGACCTTCACCGGCCCTTCATAGATGATGTGGTGATCAGATGCGACCAGTGCGGTTCAGAAATGAAGAGGGAACCCTATGTAATCGACACATGGTTTGATTCAGGCAGTTCGCCATATGCTGCCGAGCACTATCCTTTCAACCACGAATTCGATCCTGATGCCTCAATCCCGGTTGATTTCATAACGGAAGCCATAGACCAGACAAGAGGCTGGTTCTATACAATGCACGTCATATCATCTCTTCTGTTTGGAAAAAATGCATACAGTAATGCATTCACAATAGATTTTATCCTGGATGAGCAGGG
>JAKBSB010000138.1 GCA_021845155.1 Thermoplasmata archaeon | reverse complement strand
CGAGGGCTTACTTCGGGAATGGGGATGAGTTCCATATGGCATTCAACTTTCCCCTGATGCCCAGGATATTCATCTCCCTTGCAAAGGAGAACGGTTACCCCATCGTGAACATCATAAACCAGACTCTTGACATTCCTGAAAACTGTGACTGGTGCATTTTCCTCAGGAATCATGACGAACTGACACTTGAAATGGTCACTGACGAGGAGAGGGATGTCATGTATGCGGAATATGCAAAGCTGCCAAAAATGCGGCTCAACCTTGGCATAAGAAGAAGGCTCGCTCCACTTGTGGATAATGACAGAAGCACGCTGGAACTGTTGAATGCCCTAATCTTCTCCCTGCCGGGAAGCCCCATTATATACTACGGGGATGAAATCGGGATGGGAGACAATATATATCTCGGAGACAGGAACGGGGTCAGGACACCAATGCAGTGGTCCCATGACCGCAATGCCGGTTTTTCCGCGGTTGACAGTGAGCAGCTCTACTCACCGATCATAACTAACCCGAACTACAACTATGAAAGCGTTAATGTGGAATCAGAATTGAGACTCAATTCATCACTTCTCAACTGGATGAAGAAGATGCTCCGTGTGAGAAGAAACTACTCAAAACTCCTGGGAAGGGGCAAAATAAGGTTTATAGAGCAGAAAAACCGTAGAGTCCTGGTTTATGTGAGAGAATACGAGGACCAGAGGATGCTCTGCATATACAACCTCTCCAGAAGGCCCACCTATGTTGAACTGAACCTCCCGGAATTCAGGGGCCTCAAGCCGCTTGAGGCAATAACAAAGGCACCTTTCCCCAGAATCGGGGAACTGCCATATTTCTTTACACTATCCCCCAGGTCCTTCTTCTGGCTTAACCTCACCGTTCCGGATCAGGATGACACGAGGGATTTTGATGACTGATCTTAGACCCGGGGATCTGGGCGGGGAAACAGGAAACAGGCTGCTTGATTATATAAGGAACAGGAGATGGTTCGGGCAGAAATCCCTTGTGCCGCATAGTCTTGAGGTCCTGGATATCATTCCCCTGGATTCAGGAAACAGTATCTATTTCGTGATTGTGGAAATTCGTTTTCTGGGAGATGAGAAAGCGTTTTACTCAATACCCCTGAATGTGTCATCGGAAGAGGATCAAGCCGTAATAACAGATTTTGATTTTAATGGTCACAGAATGTTTCTTCGGGACGCTTTTTTCGAGCCTGCATATGCAAAGGCGGTAATACTTGGCATTGATGCAGAGACCAGGATTGAAGGGATAAATGGAACCGTGAAGTTCTTCAGGACCCAGTTCTTCAAGATGCCCACGTTCGGGAAATTCGAAACCGTCAAATCGGAGCAGAGCAACAGTTCGTCCATTGTTGACAGGTCAGTTATTGTCAAGAATTACAGGTATCTTCAGGACGGGGAAAATCCAGATATGGAGATGGCCCTGGCGCTGAGAGTCAGGTCTGGGTTCAGCAATGTGCCGGATCCCATGGGATATGCTGTTTATGAAGGAAAGGGGATAAAGTTATTCCTGGCCGGTGCCTCACAATTCCTGGATGGATCAGTTGATGCCTGGACCTTTTATACTGACAGGTTCATTTCCCTTGCTGCAAAGCCGGAAACTTTCCCATCATTGAAGGGCGAGATCACCAGACTTGGGGATGAACTGGGAAAGATCACTGGAAGCATGCACAGATCACTCTCACTGCTTGATGAACCTGCATTCAGGCCGGAAACCATGGAAACAAGTGATCTCCATGAGATTTTAAGGGGAACCGTGGAATATATGACGGCATCTTTTGAACTTCTAAAGCCGCGTTCCGGAAAAAATACGGAATACCTGGAAAGACTGGAAAAGATATCCGGGAAAAAAAGCATGGACAACATAATGGCGAGGATGCTTTCCGGCCTTGACGTATCAGGCATGAAGAAGATCAGGGTGCATGGAGATTACCATCTTGGGCAGATACTCATATGGAAGGATGCCTCTTACATAATCGATTTTGAGGGTGAACCTGTGAGATCCATGGATGAGAGAAGGAGGAAACAGTCCCCAATGAAGGATCTTGCCGGGATAATCAGGTCCATGGACTATCTTGTCTCCTATGTTGTGTTGAATACCATAAATAAAAAACTTGCAAATGAGAAGGAAATATTGCTGGATGAGGTAAGGAAAACCATGATTGAATCTTACAAGAAGGCGTTCGTGGGATACGAAAAAATTCTTCCGGTGGAAAACGAGAGATTCAATGATCTTCTGGATATCTACATACTGGACAAGTCTTCCTACGAACTGCTTTATGAGATCAATAACAGGCCGTCCTGGATTGAGATACCGCTGTTGCCGGTTATAAGCATCCTTGAAAGCGCTGCCTATTCCAGAGAGAGCGGAGAAAAATCCGGAAGCGGCCATACGCAATAAAGGAATAATAACGAACAATTCGTAAACTATATCATATATCCTGAACATAACCTCCATATGCAGGGGATAAAAGCTGGGAATTCATACATCCAGGGTGCCACGGTAGAGGAGAGCGGCACTAATTTTGCAATATTTTCTGAAAACGGTACTGCAGTTGACCTCGAGATATATAACCATAAAGATGACGGTGACCCGAAAGAAGTCATAAGCCTGAAGGAGAGAGACGGATTTGTCTGGCATGTATTTGTCTCAGGCATTGGACCAGGGACACTGTATGGATACAGGGTGGATGGCCCGTACAAACCGGAGGAAGGCCATAGGTTCAACAGGAACAAGCTCCTCATTGATCCTTATGCAAAAGCGGTCTCCAATCCCGTGAAGTGGAATAAAGACATTTTCGCATACAATATGGATGATCCTGAAGCAGATCTTTCCTTCAATGCCAATGATGACGCTGAATACGTGCCTAAATCAGTTGTGATGAGTGATAATTTTGACTGGAGGGGAGTTACCAGCCCCCATTATCCATGGAACAAGACTGTTATTTACGAGACACATGTAAAGGGCTTCACTATGGCAAGGGAAGACATTGATGAAAGGATCAGGGGAACATATCTCGGAATCTCTTCCCCAAAAATGGTACAGTACCTGAAAGACCTGGGGATAACTGCGGTGGAGATCATGCCAGTGCACCACAAGATAGATTCGGACTACCTTATCAATAAAGGGCTTTCAAACTACTGGGGCTACAACACCATCGGCTACCTTGCACCAGATATCAGGTATGCATCAAGCGATGTACCCGGTGAACAGATCAACGAGTTCAAGAACATGGTGAAAACACTGCATGAGAACCGCATAGAGGTGATTCTCGATGTGGTCTACAACCACACAGGTGAAGGAAATCATCTTGGCCCGACGCTTTCCTTCAGGGGTATTGACAACGCCATCTACTACAGGCTTGACGGCAGCAATCCCAGATACTATGATGATGTCACTGGAACAGGGAACAGCCTGGATGCCGGACATCCCCAGGTACTGAGGCTGATAATGGACAGCCTGAGGTACTGGGTGAACGAAATGCATGTGGACGGCTTCAGGTTTGATTTGGCTTCCGCACTGGCCAGGCAGCTCTATGATGTGGACCGGCTGTCGGCATTCTTCGACATCATCTACCAGGATCCTGTCATATCGAAAGTGAAACTCATAGCAGAACCATGGGACATTGGTCCGGGAGGATACCAGGTCGGGGGATTTCCGTCACTCTGGGCTGAGTGGAACGGCAAGTACAGGGATTCCATGAGGAAATTCTGGAAGGAGAAAGGAAACATAATGGGTGAGTTTGCAACCAGGATATCCGGTTCGCCCGACCTGTACGAGAGCAACGGAAGAAGGCCGCATTCCAGCATAAATTACATAACGTCTCATGACGGATTCACAATGTACGATCTTGTATCATATAACTCTAAACATAACGAGGCAAACGGTGAAGACAACAAGGATGGAACTGACGACAATATAAGCGAGAATTTTGGAATTGAGGGTGATACTGAAGACCAGAACATCCTCCGCCAGAGGGAGAAGCGCATCCGGAATTTTTTCATAACTCTTCTCACAAGTCAGGGATCCCCAATGATACTTGGGGGTGACGAGATAATGCGCACCCAGAAGGGAAACAACAACGCCTACTGCCAGGATAATGAGATAAGCTGGTATGACTGGAAACTTGACCAGAAAAGGCTTGACCTGTATGATTTTGTGAAAAATCTCATTGAGATCAAGATGAAGTTTCATGTGCTGAGAAGGAAGAACTTCTTCCAGGGCACAGTCATGCCGGGGACTGACACCAAGGATGTAACCTGGGTCAAGAGTGATGGCAGCGAGATGGGCATGGATGACTGGAACTCAGGAAATGTGAGGGGGCTTGGTGTAATTCTTTCATCTGCAGGTATAGAGGAGGCAAACAACGGAGACGATATTGCCAACAACAATCTCATGCTCCTCTTCAACCCCACAGACGAAGAGGTTGAGTTCACTGTCCCCGACAACTGGCAGAATTCTGACATCCTGATCGATTCCATTCCGGAACACAAGGGGATTTTCCCCCTGAGGATCAATACCCACAAGAT
>JAKBSB010000137.1 GCA_021845155.1 Thermoplasmata archaeon | reverse complement strand
TGGTGAAGAATGAATGATCAGTTCATCCTTGCAGCAACCAGTTCCGATAGATCCTTTATATCCATCTTTTCTTCCTTGTTGGTTACTTTCCTTGCATCATCAAGCATTGTCATGCAGTACGGGCATGCAGTTACAAGCGTTGTTGCATTGACCTTATCGGCCATTTCTATACGTTTGTGGGATACTTTCTGGCCAACGGTCTCATTCATCCAGAGCCTTCCTCCGCCAGCACCGCAGCAGAGAGCCTTTGTCTTGTTCATTTCCATCTCCTCATATTTTGTTGCAAAGGTCCCTATGACATCCCTGGGCTGTTCATATATCTTGTTGTACCTTCCCAGATAACATGAATCATGGTAGGTGAATTTCTCTTCCTTGTCTGATTCCAGAGGCTTTATGTTGAGTTTTTTCTCCTTTATCAGGTTGTTGATGAATTCAGTGTGATGATGCACTTCCAGCTCTATGCCAAATTCCCGGTAATCGTTTTTGAGCGAGTTGAAACAGTGAGGGCAACTGGCAAGGACTTTCTGGACCCTGTGACCCTTAAGCGTTTCAACATTCTGCTTGATGAAGTCCTGCGCAAGATATTCATTTCCTGTCCTTCTTGCAGGATCTCCAGTGCATTTCTCATCTGATCCAAGTATTGCAAATGAAATACCTGCCTGTTTCAGTATTTTCGCCACTGATTTTGCGATCTCCTGGTTTCTGGGATCATAGCTTGCCACGCATCCCACCCAGTAAAGAATGTCGTATTTTGCATCAGGAGTTTTTGAAAGATCCACTATATCTATGCCATCAGACCATTTCGCCCTTGTGGATGGATCAACTGCCCATGGGCTGCTGTAAGACTGGAGGTTGTTATACAGGTCAAGAACCTCCTTTGGTGCTTTTCCCTGGTTGAGGACAAGGGATCTCCTCATGTCAACGATCTTATCCACATGATCTATCATAACAGGGCACTGTTCCACACAGGCTCCGCATGTTGTGCATGACCATAGATCCTCTTCCAGTATTGGTTCCCCTATTACAGGTTTTAAAATCTGGCTCTCTGCAGGTTTCTCCCCGCTCTTTCTCAGGTCTTTTCCCTGTGATATTACAACCTCCCTGAGGTCCCAGATTATATCCCTTGGGGAGAGTGTTTTGCCTGTAAGGTTCGCAGGGCAGTTTGCTGTGCATCTGCCGCACTCAGTGCAGGCGTAGAAATCAACGTAGTCCTTCCAGCTGAAATCCCTGATGTCTGTTGCACCGAATCTGGTGTCCTTTTCAAAATCTATTGGTGCCAGCTGCCCCATTGGCTTGTCGTCAGCAAGAAGTACATTGAGTGGTGCAGCCACAAGATGGAGATGCTTCGATCTTGGGATATATACAAGAAATGCCAGGAATGTGAATACATGGATGCTCCATAGAACCCAGTATATGTAGTAGCCTGTTGAAACCGATACTTTTGGAAGTATTGAATAAAATGCATAGGTGATTGGTGTCACCTTTGGAGCAAGACCTTCCATTATGGATCCGGGTATGGTCTTCGACACCCCGTCAAGCCTCAGTACACCCAGGCCGAAGTATGTTATCATAAGTCCTACTATGAGTATGAGTATGAAATATGCCTCAAACCCGTTATATCCGCGGTATCTGGGAATTTTGATCACCCATCTTCTTATTACCGCGTATATGACATCAAGGATGACTATGAATGCAAATATGTCAACTGTGAAGAATACTATATTTGCTGCAAGCCCAGTGATGAAATAGTGGTACGATGGGATTATGCCTGTTATGATTACATCAATTGAGTAGAAGCCGAATGCAATAAAGCCCCAGAACATGATTGCATGCATAATTCCCCCGCTCAGGTCCTTGAAGAGCTTTCTCTGGAGGAATACGTTCTTTATAACCAGGTAAATCCTGGTCCAGAACATTAATTTCATCTTTTTCTGCTTAAGGGGAATCCTGAACATGTCCCATGCATACTCATAAATTGAGTATATAAAAGCACCAAGCGAGAATATAAGCCCTGCAAGAAGTATTGCGGAGAACAGATACATAGAACCCTATCAGCAC
This sequence comes from Thermoplasmata archaeon, assembly GCA_021845155.1. Next base: position 2,515 of record JAKBSB010000137.1, on the reverse strand, counting down.
AAGCTTAATATGTCTTTTTTCCCCATTATTCCAAAATATATCTCTTATGAACAGATCTTCCTCATTTCTGTGAAATTTCTCATGCACAGCAGTGAAAAGACAATATGCTGAAATTGACTTTTATGAGTCCGGTGATTCATGTGCCCTTGAATAGCGCAGAAATTCATGATCGTCAGGACAGTGCCCTGAAATGGATCGACTACATATTTAAAATCGCAATTGAATCAGGGGTTACCACAATAGATTTTTCCGTAATGCAGAAACTGCTTTTCCTTATTCAGAGTGAGGCAGGAATCGACCTGAACCTCCCCTTCACCTGGAGGAATAAGATTCCTTTTATCCCTGATTTCGCCAGTATAATGAAGGAAAACTTCGGGAACATGAAGATAAGGAAGAGGAGGAATCCTGAACACAGGGTTATTGACACAGACTCACTGGTATATTTCGACCTGGAAAATAGTGAGAATTTCCCTGAAACAACAGATATCCTCAATATTCCTGGAATAGGTGTGGCAACTAAAATCATAAGGAAATGGATCGATTCTAAAAGTTCCGATCTGCTCATGTATATAATTATTTTCCATGAAAATGCCATGAGTAACATTGGCAGTTGAAACTACGGCCGGCGCAGGGTCAGAGGGAGTCAATCCAATCACAACCTTAAGATAATAATTAGTCATTTATGTCAGTGCGTCCGGAATATGTAAAGGTTCCTCTGCCCTCCGGGGAGAATTATACGAAGATCAAGCAGACCCTGCGTGATCGCACCCTTTTCACCGTTTGTGAGGAGGCGAGATGCCCCAATGTGGCTGAGTGCTGGGGGAACGGGACCGCAACTTTCATGATACTTGGCAGCAACTGCACAAGGGGATGCAGATTCTGCGCAGTGACCCATGGGAATCCTCTACCTATTGATCCAGATGAGCCGGAAAAGGTTCTTCAGTCTGTAAAGGTGATGGGTCTTGACTATGTGGTGATTACTTCAGTGGACAGGGACGATCTCCCGGATCAGGGATCCAGCCATTTTGCTTCAGTGATAAGGAAGATAAAGGGTTCAGGAGTCCTTGTGGAGGTACTGATTCCCGATTTCAGGGGAGAGAAAAACCTGGTTGACAGGATAATTGAGGAAAAACCGGCTGTACTGGCCCATAACGTTGAGACTGTAAGGAGGCTGACTCCCACAGTAAGAGACGGGAGGGCGGGGTATGATCAGTCGCTTGATCTTTTAAGATACGTGAAGGAGAAGAATCCCGGCCAGATCACAAAATCCTCAATAATGTTAGGGCTTGGAGAAAAGGATGAGGAGGTTATTGAGACCATGAGAGATCTGAGAAACGCGGGTGTGGACATAATTACAATAGGGCAGTACCTCAGACCATCCAGGAAACAGATGGAGGTTGTTGAATACTGCTCCTCGGAAAGGTTTGCCAGCTTTGAAAAAACTGGATTCAAGATGGGTTTTTCTTTTGTTGCCTCTGGTCCCCTGGTAAGGACATCATACAGGGCAGCAGAAGCGTGGGCTAAAGGGAGGTTTTTAAATGACTGAGAATGTGAATGAACAGGTGGATAAGGAAAAGTTTGTTAGAGCGTACGGTGCAATGGTTCTTTCCAGGACCTTCGACAAGAAGATAGTTACCGCCCAGAGACAGGGAAGGGTAGGCTTCTATACTCCAACAATGGGACAGGAAGCTACCCAGATTGGAGCTTCACTGGCGCTTGATAAGGATGATCTCATTTTCGAATATTACAGGGATGTTCCAATGATGATTCACAGGGGTGTTCCTATGGAAAAACTCCTTGACCAGATAATGGGAAACAGCGAGGACTATGCAAAGGGAAGGCAGATGCCCAGCCATTTTATTGCAAGGGACAACAACTTCATGTCAATACAGAGCCCTGTGGCAAGCAACCTTCCCCTGGCAACTGGTGCTGCATATGCACTGAAATACAGGAAAAAGAATTCAGTGGTTCTCACAACCTTCGGTGATGGATCAACATCAACTCCTGATTTCCATGCTGCAATGAATATGGCCGCAGTTTATGATCTTCCAGTTGTTTTCCTGTGCGAAAACAACCAGTGGGCTATTTCACTCCCAATTGAAAAACAGACCAGGGCCGAGATATGGAAAAAAGCTGAAGGCTACGGAATGGAAGGCGTAAAGGTGGATGGCAACGATCTTCTTGCCACCTATAAAGCAGCAACAGAAGCTGTCAAAAAGGCAAGGGATGGAAAAGGGCCGACACTCATTGAAGCTGTGAGTTTCAGGATGGGACCGCACTCAACCTCTGATGATCCCAACAAGTACAGGAGCAACAGTGTCCAGGAGGGAAGCGACATGGACCCAATAACAATTACAGAAAAGGCACTCAAGGGGATGGGAATCCTGAACGATGCCATGATTGAGAAGATAAAGTCAGAGGCGGAAAGGATTGTAACTGAAAAATTCGAGGAAAGGGAAAAGATACCACCACCTGAACCGTCCACCATGTTTGACGATGTCTACGAGGATATGTC
>JAKBSB010000136.1 GCA_021845155.1 Thermoplasmata archaeon | reverse complement strand
GGCACGATACACTACATTTAAGAGGCTGAAGAGCTTTCACAGGAGGTTTTCATGGTCGAAAGTGGCCTCATAATTGAAAAGGGAGAGGTCGGAGAACTACTTTCACGATTTAATGGAAAGGTCAGAGCTGAAAGCCACAGTCCCATGGATGGCGGCATAAGAATCAGCAATACCTATGTTAAGTATATACCCGAACCTGATGCCGCAGAATACATACGCATGGGATGCACAGTGAAGAAAGTCACACTTGATGATGTTTTCATACTGAGAGGTGTGAGCCTTGAATCCTAAGTTTTCACTGTATTTTGCGTGGTACTATGGCTTTCGTGTTATTGGAAGAGGACCGTCGTACGTTATAGCCTCCATAGCAACTCCACTGACACTTCTCTTTCTTGTCTATGTTCTTTCCAGTGGTACTCTGGTTCAGTATGCTGTCATTGGAGGATTTGTTACTCTGGTTGCGGCAAATGGACTCACCAGCGCCTCTGACGCTGCTTTCATGAGACTTCAGGCAAAGATTCAGGATCTGTTCGTAGCCACCAGCATATCATCCATAGACTACATGATAGGGCTTACGCTGAGCTTCCTTCTCTTCACGGTCCCCGGACTGGCGCTTTATTCCGTATTAGCGGTTCTGTACCATCTTTTCACCCCCCTGAGGATTGCCATAATGATCGGGGTCCTGATCATGCTCACGCTCTCAACCTCAGCGATATCGTTCATAATAGCAGGTTCAATAAAACATATAAGGAATATCTGGGGGATCACCGGAATTCTCTCCATAATCATGACGATACTTCCACCCACATTTTATCCATACACATTTCTGCCTAAATATATACTGTATGCGCTTGCAATATCACCTGCAACACCCGCTGCCATCATATTGCAGGGGACATTCGGCCTCTCTCCGGAATTCTATACAATGATATTTGTGCTCCTGGGGGAAACTGCGATCTATCTTTCACTCGCGAAATATTTTACCAGATGGAGGGAAAAGTAGTCAGGAATCCCTGAAATCCTTATATTTCCTGAAAAACAGGACATCATATATCATCTTGATTGAACCAGCTGAATAGAATACAGTTGCCGGAAACGCGTCAATAAGTATGGAGGATATGAGCGGTCCGGGAATCTGGAAACCCGTTCTCACGCTGTTGAACACAGAGTTAGCTTTTATCCTGTATTCCCCCGGTATTATGGTGTTGGTGAAGCTGTCTCGTGCCGGAACATCCATCTGGCTTGTGGTCTGTCTCAGGAAAAGGAAAAATTCGCTGAACACAAGGCTGTGGTAAAGCGGTATGAGAATCAGGAAAACGTTGCTGATGAGATGGGTGTAGACCATTGTTCTCACAACACCCATCCTGTTTGACAACCTCGATGATAAAAGTATGGACAGTGCTGTTACAATATTGACAATCAGGAATATTATACCCGCTTCTGAAAGCGTTATATTGTAAACGTACTTGAACCAGAGTGAAAGAATCGCAGTATTTACAAGCCCTCCTCCAAACGCATCCATGGAAAAGAGGTATTTCATGGATGACACATTCCTCGAAGTTTTCTCATCCATGACCACATTGATTTTCTTCCTTTCCATTTCGGGAAATTTCACCACAAGGTAGGGAATGAACTGTAAAAGTGCCATTACAAGATCAATGAGGAACAGAAGGTTGTAATCGGGAATCCTGTAAAGAAGAAGGCTGGCTGATGCAGCAGCCCCTACACCGTATGATGAGAAATTGTAGATTGAGAATGCATTGTTCTTAGATCTTCGATCCACCTCATAATGGCTTATTGTATACTGTTCAAGTGCAAGGTTTGCTGTAAGATCTCTTCCATTGAGCGAAATTCCACCAACCACAACCGCAACCATATAGATAATAAGGCTGTGATACACAATCATAATTATGAGGGAAAGTGACAGAAGAGCAGCCAGTACAAGTGCCCTTAATCTGTTGTTCATTCTCAGGTGCGGGAACGCATAAACAAAAATGGTGGATGATACCATACTCACAAAGAGGGCAATTCCAACCTCTATGGTGTTATAACCCAGGCTGGACAGATAGAAAGGTGATGATACCGCAAGAGTTGTAAAAATGAAGGATCTGAGTGACTTGGACAGGGAAAGAACAAACGTTGCCCGGTGCATACCATGGTTCAGCGCTCTGACATACTTGTTTGTTTTTATTAACAGAATCGCATGTTTAGCCAGAATTGACCATAATTTTTATCTTCGCAAATATTTTAAGTCTTGACAAGATATGTTTTCATGTCGAGAACTGTATCAGATGTTATAATTGAAACGCTCATTGATCTTGGAATAAAAAGGATATATGGCCTTCCGGGTGATTCCCTGAATCCGCTTGTGGATTCCATACGAAGGCATGACGATAAAATTGAGTTCATACAGGTAAGGCATGAAGAGGGAGCGGCACTTGCAGCTTCATTCGAATCAAAACTAACTGGAAAGGTCACAGTGTGCATGGGAACATCAGGGCCAGGTTCCATCCATCTTCTGAACGGACTGTATGACGCAAAGATGGATCATGCATCTGTCATTGCACTCACAGGTCAGGTGGAGACAGACCTCATAGGCACAGACTACTTCCAGGAGGTCAAGCTTGACAGCCTTTTTGCCGATGTTTCCGTTTACAGCACAACAATAGTGAGCCCGGAAAGATCACAGTCCCTGGTTCTGAGGGCACACAGGGAAGCCCTGATGAAAAAAGGGGTCTCACACCTCACACTTCCGGCAGATATCTTGAGGCTACAGTCAGATGAGCCGGAGAACATCACTGAAGATTTCTACCCAGTCTTTAAATTCAATCCGGACATTGAAAAAGTATGCGATGCAATCAACCAGTCCAGGAAGCCGGTAATACTCATAGGAAAGGGTGCAAGAGGATACGGACAGAAAATTGATGAACTTTCTGAGAAAATAGGGGCTCCAATAATATACGCGTTGAACGGGAAAGGAATCATGGATGATCTTGACAGAAAGGTCATGGGAAGCCTTGGACTCCTTGGGACAAGACCATCATACGATGCCATGGAAAAGGCTGATCTCCTCATTATGCTGGGATCATCATACCCTTATATACAGTTCATACCCGAGGACCTCAAGACGGTACATGTGGATATAGACCCAAATTCCATTGGAAAGAGAAGAAGGGCAGACTTACCGGTGATTTCTGACGTAGGACAGTTCCTGGACAGACTGAATGTAGCAGAAAAACCGGTAAAATTCTATATGGATTTGCAGGATTCGAAGAAATCATGGATCGATACGCTGGAGAAATCGGAAACGTCCGATGATGTTCCAATGAAACCTGAAGTGCTGGCAGCAACCATATCAAGGCATGCAGACAAGGATGCAGACATAATTGTCGATACTGGAAACGTGACGGTGTGGGGTGTCAGAAATTTCAGGACAAATGCAGGAAGAAGATTCACATATTCATCATGGCTTGGGAGCATGGGTATAGGAATTCCGGGATCAGTTGGTGCATCCTATGCATCTGGAAAGCAGGTCATAGCGCTGATCGGTGACGGAAGCTTTGCGATGACAATGATGGAACTCGTCACAATAAAAAAATACAACAGACCTGTGAAGCTGTTCGTCTTCAACAACTCCAAGCTTGGCATGATAAAGTTTGAGGAAGAGGTCATGGGATTCCCTGAATACGGTGTGGATCTCTATCCATTGAATTTTGCAAAAATAGCTGAAAGCATAGGAATACACTCCATAAGGGTTGAGAAACCTGCCGACCTGGAGAAGGCTGTCATTGAAGCTCTTTCAAAGAGAGATGTTCCATCTGTTGTGGATGTTGTTGTGAGCTCCAAGGAAGCGCCAATGCCTCCCAAACTTAAATTCGAACAGATAAAAGGTTACGTTACCTCTCTTCTAAGGGAAAAACTTGACTGAGTGACCTATCATTGGTCTGCACCAGTTTAAAATGGTATAATATAGCATCCTGTGGATTCCGATCAGAGAGAGGATCAGGGGATTTCTTCAGTGTTTATAGCATTCTAGAATCAGACAGAGAGATGGTAAGACTTTCGTTCAGGGTTAATCCGGGATAACTTCAGGTGACTGAACTCATACGATAAAGGGTATTGCCAGAGCGATGAAAGTGTATGTTGGCTGTTTTTTGAACTATTTCATGTATCGAATACCGATGCAAGAGCTGAGGGATCGTTTCAAAGATTGCACCAATGGAAAAGATGGCGTTCGGTCAAAGGAATAAGGGAACATGAGGGCAGCAATATACTTCGGGTATTGTAATTTGGAGCTTTATCCATGAACTCACATGAACGTGTGATGAGTCAAATATAATAACCAAGAGTCGTAATATTATGTACAATTTGTAATAATATACGGTGAATATTCATTCGATGTTAAGCTCAAAAAATTGGCCAAATCACTATGATTATTCCAATAATCTGACGATCCTCTTTTAGCATGTAGTCCACGAGTGTGGGACGTAATTATTTTTTACCCTTTTCCTGAATTGTTCCGGGATTTTTTGTGATTATCACGTAAACCCTTCGTCCTATGTACCTCCTTGGAACATCCGCCTTTCCTGATGTTCCTATGGG
>JAKBSB010000135.1 GCA_021845155.1 Thermoplasmata archaeon | reverse complement strand
CCATTTCATGAACCGGATTTTCCGTGGGATTTCAGGCTTGAACAGGTTAAATCCATAAACACATCAGGCCACAAATATGGGCTTGTGTATCCGGGACTCGGGTGGCTGATATTCAGGAATGAAAAGATGCTTCCTGAAGACCTGAAGTTTTACGTGAACTACCTGGGGGACGAGATGCCGACGTATACACTCAACTTTTCAGAGGGGAGTTCCATGATTGTTGCGCAATATTACAATATAATGCGCCTTGGCATGGAAGGATACAGATCCATAGTGGAAAAAATGATGGGAAACGCCCACTATCTTGCTGGTAAAATTGAAAAAATGGCATATTTTGATGTCCTGAATGATGCCAGGCACATTCCTGTTGTCACTTTTAAAATGCATGGGAATGAGAGCTTTGACCTGTTCGATCTTTCTTACAGACTCAGGGAAAGAGGATGGATTGTGCCGGCATATTCACTACCTAAAAATGCCGAGGAGACCACAATAATGAGGGTGGTTGTGAGGGAGAACTTCACTGCCGACATGGTTGATCTGTTTGTCAGTGATGTGGAAAGTGCCTTCAAGACACTCCAGGTAAAGAGCAAGAAGATCAGCGGAAGGTCACCAAGGCAGGGCCATGCTGTCTCCTGACCTTTCGAACCCCAGAACACGTTTTCAACCATGTTCCCTGATTTGGCAGCAAACAGTGGAATCCATGAGTCTTTCTTACCATATTTTTCAGACACAGTTTGAATTCAGGGCAAAGTGAAGAAGGAATTACCGCAAGTGGGACAGGATTCTTTTATTCGTTTAACTCCTCAGGAACTGACAGGACGTTTCACGCATTGATTACCTGTCGACATGTATTAAGAGACATGAGTGAGGCAAACCTGCTAATGCATCTTGGCACTTATAGGCAGAGTGATAAGAATATTGCAATGCAGAACGCTGAGTGGAGGAAATTGTAAACCTGCAAGAAAGCGTGATATATCACCCGGATAAGGATGTTGACCTTTGCGGAATACCTTTGGAACTTTTAAAAGTTGGAGGAAAGTCAGGGAAAGCCCTCAACTCAATTATCATAACAATTCTAGACAATATGGCTTTTCCTGACGAGGAACTTATAGACCTTACCCCTATTGAAGAGGTTGTTATTATAGGTTTTCCAGCAGGGCTGACAGACAGCAAAACAGGCTTGCCAGTAATAAGAAAGCGCATAACCGCTTACCACCCCGGTATAGATTTCAACGGAAAAAGCCTTGGTTTGCTCGATGTAACTTCATATCCCGGTTCGTCGGGCTCCCCAGTGTTGATTTTCAATCAAGGCAGCTATCCAACACAAAATGGTATAGCCATAGGTAGTAGAGGCATTTTCTTAGGAATACTTATCGGGCACTCGCAAGGTTCGAATGACATAGACATGGCAGACCTTCATCTAGGAGGTTATGTAAAAACAAAAGCCCTCGATGGTCTGAAAAATGATATGCTGCAAAAAGAAGAGCCGGTTCCACTGTGAGGGAAGAATTTATAGATGAGTCTGATGGGTTGCGGATTGAAGTTAACCTTAAAATTTAAAAAAAGCAAAAGTATTATTATCCGCAGGATAATAACAAAATATGCCTCTTTTAAGACAAATCCTGAATGAGGAACGCTCGTGTGCTTCATACATTGTTGGATGCCCCAGTTCCGGCAAAGCATTTGTAATCGATCCGAAAAATGAAGTGGATACATACGTTAAGATGGCCAGTTCTTTGGCACTGAAGATAGAGGGTATAATAGAAACCCACATTCACGCGGACCATATCTCCGGTGCTAAGAAATTAGAGAGATTTGCCGGCGCTCCTATTTATATGTTTGAAGATGCAAAGGTGCAATTTGGTTTCCTCCCACTGAAGGAAGAGGATACCCTGAAAATAGGAAATGCACGAATTAAGGTATTACACACACCAGGGCACACACCGGAGAGCATATCCTTGGTGTATTACGATTATAAGAGAAATCCTGAAACTCCCTCAACAATCTTCACAGGAGACACTCTATTTGTTGGCGATGTGGGAAGATCAGATATTTCTGGAGTGGATACTTCTTATGAATTGTACGAAAGCATAACCGAGAAAATATTGCGTCTACCGGGCTTTGTCGAATTAATGCCTGCACACTATTCTGGATCTGCCTGTGGTGCCAACATGAGCCCAAAGGTCTCTTCTACACTGGGATATGAAAGGCTCTGCAATCCACTCCTTCAGACAGAATCATACAGTGATTTCAGAGAAAAACTTGGAGAAATGGATCCTCAACCCATACCTGAAAAGGAGAAGATAAGGGAGATAAACATCAGGGCAGATTAAGATGTCATATATTGAAGATAATCCAGATGTACATTTTAAAATATTAGATGAGCTTGAATATCTTGGGCTTACACACTATGAGGCTGAGCTATTTCTCACACTATCTCGCGGAGGGATGACGGCAAAGGAGCTTTCCCAAACAACAGAGATTCCCTACACGAAAGTATACGCAGTTTTAGAAAAATTGATCCAACTTAATCTGGTACAGAGGGTCTCGAGCAATCCTTCTATGTTCTTAATCCCTGAACCAGAAATTGTTATCAGTATTCTGTGTGAGGAGGGAAGGTCCAGGATCGATGAGATTGAGGATCATTTAACCAATTACCTGTCAGTGGTCAGGAGGAACGAAGACAGATCCCGAGATCTCAAAGTGTCATGGAGCATAGTGGGTTCCAGTAAAGTACAGTATTACCTCCAAACCATGGTAAAAAAAGCAACACATTCGATTTATTTGATGGACCCAGGGATCAGAACACTGGATAGTAAATTGCAGGAAAATATCAAAACAAAAACTGGTGTGCAGTTGAAAATGATATTTTCCTCCAGCGAAGCAAAAGAAATTCCAGATGATCTCATACAATTCTCAAGAATATACGACAGGTTGAATTCAAGGTACTATGTTTTTGACAACGAGACCTCGTTTATGATATCCATGGAGAAAGACCATGAGATCTACGGAATAGTGGAACCCTGCAGTAATTGCGTTTTACAGTCCAGAGAACATTTCGAAATGATGTGGGACAGATCCAGACCAGCATGCTCAAAGGAGTGATTCATGGTTCCCCGTATGAAAAATGGTGCCACGCCACAAGGATTAACACATGACACCACACAGTACGTTATCCTTCTGTTACTGACCCTGTTCATTGGATGGTTCCTTGGGATAGAGCGTGTTCTCGTCCCAGCAATGGCTAAGGACATATATCATATTTCATCGTATTTATATATTCTCTCGTTCTTGGCGGCTTTTGGCTTCACAAAGAGTGTACTCAATCTGGTATCGGGAAAAATATCGGATGACATTGGAAGAAAGAAACTGCTTCTTATAGGATGGCTGGTGGCTATTCCAGTCCCATTCATATTCTACTTCTCAACAAGCTGGAATATGATTGTACTTGCCAATATAGGCGTAGGCGTAAATCAGGCATTCGCATGGACTATGACAGTAACCGCAGGCCTGGATCTGAGCAGAAGCACATCCCGAGGCCTCACTGTTGGACTGAACGAGGCGGCTGGCTACATAGGTCAGGCCACTGCAGGAATCATTACGGGGTACATGGCTGCCTCATATGGATTAAGGGGGGCATCATTTCTGTTCGGAATCGTGGTTGTAATTGTGGCCATAGGAACAACGGCACTCACAATAAGGGAAACTGTAGGCTTTGCTAAATCAGAAGAACTCGGAATTAATCAAGCAGGTAGTTCGGTTTCATTCATTAAGATGTTCACAGATACATCATGGTCAAACAGACTCCTCTTTTCCTATTCACAGGCTGGTCTCTTCGAGAAATTTGTAGATGTTGTATTTTGGGGGCTCATGCCATTATACCTTCTTTCACTTCACTTCAGCCTGTTTACCATAGCTGTTTTGGTTGGAATTTATCAGATAACATGGGGGGTAGTCCAGATCATAACAGGAAGACTATCGGACCATATTGACCGCAATGTCCTTATAATTACTGGATTCTGGATTGATTCAACTGCCATGGTCGGTTTCGTCTTTTTTCATGGAATTGTAATTATTGCCTTGCTGAGTTTTCTTGCAGGTCTCGGAATGGCTTTTCTGTATCCTGTTCTCATCGCCGCCGTGAATGATAAGGTCAAACCCTCTGAAAGAGGGACAAGACTTGGCATCTACAGGCTCTGGCGGGATTCCGGCTATGGATTTGGCGCTATCTTTGTAGGAATACTGGCTAGCGCGTTAAATGTCAGAGATGTGTTTATAGGCGTTGCATTACTTATGGCCATTTCCGGAGGAATCGTTATGGTTGCCTGCTGGATTAATCATCATAAGTCCTTGGTACCATAACTAAGGAACAAAATTGTGCAGTTAAAGTAAAAACAGTAAGGAGAAGTTATTTTCTTATTTGGGACTGAAATTTTAGAGAATAAAAATCAGTATCAATAGGATATTTCCGCTTACTCAAAGGATTATGGTACAGTCAACGTTACTTTATAGAAGCAAATTAAGTTGTTATGCATCATTTAAAGATCAGCTGTCATACTCAAATGCTTTGGAGATTCTAGAACAACTGCTAATTTTTTGGATGGACATACAAAAATAATTCATGAAGTAAGATCGG
>JAKBSB010000134.1 GCA_021845155.1 Thermoplasmata archaeon | reverse complement strand
AACAGTAGAAGATAAGTCCGTGACTGCCATTGTTGACCTTTTTGTTGATACAACAAAGATGGAAGAAGTGGTGAGTGCACTAAGCGATTTGGAAGCGGTTGAAGAAGTTTATGAAGTAACTGGGGAATTTGATGTAGCTACCATAGTCACATCCAGGAGTATAGAAGAATTCCGCGATACTCTAAAAAATAAAATAATGAAAATCCCAGGAATCAAAAGCGTAGTAAGCTCAATAGTTTTGAGTTCCGATAAGGGACATAGAGCAAGAAATACCAAGCAGTAGAACCCCGAGAACCCCTCGTGTTTGTTGGGGTGTCTACGGATTCATCTTTTTTTGGTGGAGTTATGAATATTATTTATGTTGTTGGAGAAGGTCCAGATTCTTGCCTTAATTGGCTAGGGATCTCATTGAACTATCATCCATATTTAAAGAGGGCTTTCCATGGTTACTTCATTTTACAGCTTATTGGAATGCTAAAATTGAGCAGAGGTGGTTAATATTGATTGGAATTAGACATATTCTCGTAATAGTTGGATTGTGGGCTACCATAGTTTTTTTTGCATGGATTTTATCAAAATATCTTGAAACCGTTTATGGAGATAAGGAAAGTAAGCTTGATCGTATATTTATTCCAGTTGAAAATTTTATTTATGGACTCATTGGACTGGATAAAAACAAAACAATGAAATGGAAGGAATATTTTCTCAATGTTTTAATCTTCAGTGCTTTTTCGGCTGTCGTTTCATTTCTCATTCTGTATTATCAAGGATACCTGCCAATAAATCCAATGCATTTTCCAGACCTCAGCTGGTCCTTGGCTCTCAACACAGCCATGTCAATATCTTCAAACACCAATCTGCAACATTATGGAGGTGGTTCTTCCCTTTCGTATCTGAGTCAGATGGTGGGCATACAGTTCCTTCAATTTACGTCAGCTGCCACTGGACTCGCTGTTGCTGTAGCTATTTTTCGAGGATTTGCCGGTAAAAAGAACCAGACGGAAGGTCTGGGCAATTTCTATGTTGATCTCGTAAGGAGTCTTACAAGAGTTCTGATTCCGCTTTCCTTCATCTTTGCCGTTATACTTATTATAATCGGAATCCCCCAGTCACTTTCGGGTTATACGCTGGTCAGGACACTGTCCGGATCTGAACAGATCTTGAAAATAGGTCCTGTGGCCTCCCTGGTGTCTATTATGCAATTGGGGACAAACGGAGGAGGATACTTTGGGGCAAATTCTGCATTCCCTTTCCAGAATCCAAACCCCATCTCAAATTATATCCAGATGGCATTGATGATGATAATCCCCACATCCATGCCATTTCTGTTTGGAAGAATGATAAACAGGATGGGGGAGGGCAGAACAATTCTCATTGCTTCCTACGGACTTTATGCAATTGATTTAATAATAGCGTTCATCCCGGTAACTGTTCTTGGGGCTGGAATGGAGGCGGGTATAGGTCCATTTTCGTCGGTCTTCTGGACCGTTACAACAACAGCATTTACCACTGGTTCTGTGAATGCTTCACTGGCAGCGTTCAATCCCATCATAATTATACCTGCTTTCATGGGAATGTTGATTCAGGCAACTCCAGGAGGTATTGGTGTTGGAGCCATGTACATGCTGATGTATATCGTGATTACAGTTTTCATAGTTGGCCTGATGGCAGGAAGAACGCCAGAATACCTGGGAGCAAAGATAACTGCAGGTGATGTTAAACTGGCTGTTATTGGCTTTTTATCTCACCCCATAATTATCCTTATACCTACAGTAATTGCATACGCAGCCGGGTACGTGCATGCAATTGGTTATGGCACCGGGCCAACAAGTTTCACACAGATTTTTTATGAGTTTACTTCTGCCGCGGCAAACAATGGATCTGATTTCCTTGGAACAACAGCCAACACTGTGTTTTTCAATGTTTCAACTGCAATTGTTATGTGGGCAGGCAGATTCATTCCAATATTTGTAATGCTTGCAATTGCCGGTAGAATCCAGGAAAGAAGAAGGAGTTCTGAAATCTCCCTTAGAACTGATGATATTATTTTCCCCATCGTTTTGATTGTCAGTATCTTGATTCTTGTTATACTGACCTTTTTCCCTTTCCTTGCCATAGGTCCCATTTTGATGCACCTGGAGGGGATCAAGAATGCACTCTGACATTAAGTCTGACATGAATGGATCAAACAGTGGCAGGAGTCATGATGAAAAGGTCAGCTGGAAGAACATTTCATTTGATTCGGTGCTGAGGCTAAATCCTGTGAAACTGATCTCGAATCCTGTGATGTTCGTAGTGGAGCTCTCCTTCTTTGTTGTTCTGATTATGGCACTTGATCCTTCAGCATTTCCCGATCTTGCGCATCAACAGGATAGGCTTTTCTATGGTGTTGTCTCCATAATACTGCTCATAACAGTATGGTTCAGCACACTGTCCGACTCCATCGCTGAGGCACGATCCAGAGCCACAGCCGAGGGATTGAAAAAATTGGAAGCTGAAACACCTGCAAAAAGGGTACATGTTAAGGAAGATGGTGGACGTGAAATTGAGGAAATTTCTTCATCTGAACTGAAAAAGGGGGACATGATACTGATGTCCAAAGGAGATCAGATACCCATTGATGCCGAAGTTTCAGAAGGTATTGCCATGGTGGACGAGTCTCTTCTTACCGGTGAATCGGCAGGTGTGAGAAAGGCAAAGGGAGACACACTCATTGGCGGTTCAAAGGTCGTCAGTGATTCTATAATCGCCATAGTAACAACGGATCCTGAGGATACATACATAAAGAAACTTGTGAGAATGGTGGAATCCTCCAAGAGACCAAAAACCCCAAATGAGGTTGCACTGTCTGTTCTTCTTCTTGGACTTACCGGTGTTTTCACCATTATTCTCATAGCACTCATAGGACTCTCTGTCACACTGAGCCTTGGTGCTGATCTTTCCGTTCTTATCGCATTATATGTGTGCCTGCTCCCAACAACAATAGGAGCGCTGCTTCCCGCCATTGGAATATCTGGAATGACACGAATGTCGAAAAACAGTATAATAGCCAAGTCCGGTAAGGCCATAGAGACTGCAGGAGATGCGGACACCATTCTTCTTGATAAAACTGGAACAATAACAATTGGAAATAGACTGGCAAGTGAGTTTATACCTGTTGGAAAACATACTGAGAGAGAACTTGCAGAAGCTGCCTTCCTTTCATCCTGGAATGATGATACGCCCGAAGGAAGGAGTATACTTGAACTGGCGTTCCAGAAGGGCTTCCTGCCAAAGGAATTCGATGCGCTAAGGGAAGGTGTCTTTGAGGAGTTCAGCGCCGTTACCAGGAGAAGTGGGATACTTCTTGTTGACTCTGATGATTTTACTCTGCCTAAGGGAGGAAGGGAATTCTACCAGAGACATAGGTTCCGGAAGAAATTTGACCTTGCTACCACAATGGTGGATGATACGACGATTATGAAAGGGGCACCTGAGTCTATCAAGGAAAGAACAGGTACACAGAATGATGAATTCGATGAGATTGTGAACAGAGTTACATCGGAGGGCGATACTCCAATTGCAGTTTCAATCCATGGGGATGTTCTTGGGATAATAAGGTTCAGGGACATCCTGAAGAGAGGCATAAAGGAAAAAATACTGGGCCTGAAAAAGATGAATATAAGACCCATAATGGTTACCGGGGATCACCCCCTTACCGCAAAGAGTATTGCCAGCGAAGTGGGAATAACTGAATTCATTTCACAGGCCAAACCTGAGACCAAATATCAGAAGGTTAAGGAGGAACAGGCTGAAAACAGAATTGTAGCCATGATAGGTGACGGAACAAACGATGCTCCTGCTCTTGCCGCAGCGGACGTTGGCCTTGCAATGGCTTCTGGAACATTCCCTGCAAAGGAAGCGGCCAACATGATCGATCTGGAATCGGATCCGTCAAAGATCATAGATGTTGTTATACTTGGTAAGCAACTCCTCATGACAAGGGGTGCAGTCACTACTTTCAGCGTCACCAATGACGTTGCAAAATATTTCGCCATTGTACCCATAATGTTTGCGAGCGTTCCAGCCCTTCAGGCACTGAACTTTTTGCAGTTAACTCCCCACATAGCCGTACTCTCCGCCCTCATATTTAATGCCCTTGTGATACCCGCCCTGATACCTCTGTCCATAAGGGGGACAAAGTTCAGGCCTCAAAGCACTCTAAGAATTTTCTTGAAGAATTTACTGCTATACGGCGTTGGAGGAGTTATTCTTCCATTTGTAGCCATAAAAATGATAGCCATTATATTGGTTTATGCAGGAGGTGCACTATAATGAATAAGAAATACTTTACAGTACCTGTTAGAGCAGCAATAGTACTTGCCGTAATTTGTGGATTGATATATCCGGTGGCAGTTACCGCTGTGGGTCAGGGATTTATCCAGTACCAGGCAAATGGGAGCGTAGCATTGTTGAACAATACAACCGTTGGATCATACCTGATTGGCCAGTCTGTAACATCACCTGACCTTTTCAATATAAGAAATGATTCAGCATCCGGAGTAGATCCAGACATTACAGTTGTCTCCGCTTTGAACCAGGCAGCAATTATACATAATAACACAAACATCTCTATGTCCTATCTCCAAAACCTCATACATAATAATACGAGGTAT
>JAKBSB010000133.1 GCA_021845155.1 Thermoplasmata archaeon | reverse complement strand
CCCTCCCACATAAGGAGATATTGCCCAAGGTAATCCACCACACAGGTTTTGGTTGCGTCGTTTTTATCACTTCTTTGCTGGTCTTGAAAGAGCCTGGACAATGTATCATCCATACATCATTTAACGAACAATTTTGAACAATACAGGTGAAACCATTGACCCTTGGATATTTTTGAATATTTTTGTATATTGCCTACAAAATTAAGGCCCGTGATATAATCGCCGGCCAACACAGGTGGATTCCCGTTTCAGCGACGTTATTTCCTGATATGATATCGACATGATCTCCACTTGAGTAACTTCAGGAGTAGCATTATTTTCACATATTCTTTCAGCTTATTTCTAAATTTTTTCAATGTTTCTTGCTGTGGCTTATACGGATTGATCGCCTTGGTTCTTGCTTGATCCTTTGCATGTGATCCTTATGGCATCTGGTATATATTGAATCCACAACAAAGTAGTGTGCAATTTCCCATGTCTTTATATTGTGAATGTTCACAATGGTGCCCCTGGTAAATGCTTTCTTCCTTGATATTACGACCTGGACCAGGTGAAGTAATATATTGGATATACAGAATTAATAAATTTGTCCGGTTCGTGTGGATTATAATTACTTCATTTCATGAACCAAGGGATGTTGACCTGATTAATTCCGTGACCTTTGAAATGAGACTCCCCGCTCGGATACGTTAATAGAGAAATGGCCCATATTCATAACAACGAATAGATTTAAGATATCGAAAGCGATATCGGTTGTAACGGGAAGAACTTGAATGATAGATATAGAATCGTTAACGAAAATATACACGCCTAAAAATCCTCCCGCTGTTGACAACCTTGAACTCAGCATGAAAGATGGTGAAATTCTGGGTCTTGTTGGTCTTAACGGAGCTGGAAAGACAACCACCATAAGAATGACTTCCGGGATAATCCTTCCTACATCAGGAAGGATAATGGTGGATGGTTATGATATTGTGCTGGACAAGGTGAAAGCAGCGGCTAATGTTGGATGGATACCAGAACTCCCAAATTTTGAACCCAATGCAACTCCTTTGCAGTTGATGAATTATTTTGCGGGTTTCTATAACCTGAAAGGAAAGGAGGCCGAAGAAAGAATTCTCAGCCTGCTGGAACAGGTAGGATTGAAAGACCACCTTCACAAAAAATTGAGGTCCTATTCACAGGGAATGAAAAAGAGATTTTCTATTGCTGAATCGATTATAGGAGACCCCCAGAATGTCATGTTTGACGAAACATTAAACGGGCTTGATCCCGAAGGTGTTCTTTTTGTCAGGAATCTGATGATGAACCTGAAAAAGAGGGGCAAGGCTATATTGCTCTCTTCCCATATTCTCAGCGAAATTCAGGATGTTGCTGACAGGGTAGCCATAATAGACCACGGGAAGCTCATAAAAACAATTAAGAGAAGCGAGATGAAAACTCTTGGAAAAACTGTGGTACATGTGACTGTCGAGAATTTTAACCCAGAATGCAGGAAAATACTGGCCAAATACGGCGATGTGGAGACAAAAGGAAACGAATCCATGATCCGGGATCTGAAGATACCTGAGGCAGAAATACCATCCATACCTGATGACCTTGTTAAATCAGGTTACCGCATAATACGGTTCGATCCAGTGGGAGAGAGTCTCGAGGAGTATTTCTTTGGGTTGATAGGAGGGTTAAAATGAAACCTATTGCCTACGAAATAAAGAGAACATTAACCAGCAAATTTGTCATAATAATGATTATCGCGATTGTAGGGCTTTCTTCTCTTCTTGCCTATGAGTCAGCTTCCACCTTCTCCCCTTTACCTGTGTCAACGGTTCCACAGGTCAATTATGGATATTATTCAAATGGAAACAACCTTGATATGGTAGGATATGCACATAACGCTTATGGACAGCCCCTATCCAAAATAACGGTATATTATGAATATAATGGAACATTCTTTAAAGAAACCTCCGGACCCAGTGGTTTTACAAACGCTACCATCCCAATAGGGTCTTTACATTCGGTTACCGTTTATGTAAACTATTCATATTCAGTTTTCAGGAAATCACATTCCACACATCAAATCCCTGAGAAAATTGACAATACTTTAATACCATCTGGTCTTGAAATAATACCGGGAATAGTAAATCCATCCAACACAACAAGATTCGGATATGAATTGATGTATGTAGGACAGAATGGATCAACTGCCCCTTCTGTTAACCTTTATATCGGAAACTCGAGTCTTACTCCCAGTGCCATTGCAAATGATCCATTGTTCAGTTACACTGATATCTCCGGCTTTGACATAATGAACATTTATCCTTCAGTGTCATATGCAGATCACAACAACACATATTCGGCAGTTGCAACCAACTCCACAGGAGGCATAATTGTATTCACACCTCATGCAGAGGCAGTTCCGCTGACAGATTATTCACCTATGACGCAGAGTGAATTACAATCACTGGTATTTTCAGGGACATCTGAGATACTTGGATTCCTTATACCTATTCTTGCAGTATTTGCGGCTTACCTCACATACGGTAAGGACAGAACAAGCGGCGTGCTCGAATCTGTTCTGAAGAGACCTGTAACAAGAGGGAGCCTCATTGCATCAAGATTCACATCCAATGCCATATCAATCTTCATTGCAGTAGGATTTTCCATGATCTTTTCCGACCTGATCATAAACCACTATTTTGGAATGTATCTTTCCACTTCGTTCAGTCTCTACTTTGTCTGGACATACCTGGTGGAAGGTGTGGCATTCCTTGCTTTAGTTTACATGTTTTCACACATCGCTAAATCACAGGGCGCAGTGCTTGGAGCAGCAATAGGAGTATTTGTCGTAATGGACCTGTTCTGGTCAATAATCCCAATAGCAATACTTTCAGCTTTGAAAGTGTCTTCCAGCAGTACCACGTATGTGTATGGAACCATAACATTCAACTATGCCAGTCCGTCCGGATACGCCTCTCTTGTACAGACAATGTTTACAGATAAAATTGGCCTTATATCGTCACAGACAATTGTCCCGGCAGACTTCGGGATAACTGCTCCTATTCTGATAATTGCAGGGATCCTCTGGATGATAATCCCATTTGCAATAGCATTTTCCCTGGCGAAAAACAGGGATTAATTTTTTATCTGCATTTTTTTGGATTTTCTGTTTATCATTGCTTATTTTTGACATCCATAAGCATATGACATTCTTTGGATTAATGGCAAGTCACATCTGGACAAGGTTTGTGAGATGATTAACATCGTAGTAAGAATATTTATTGTTTTTCCCAGGGTGCTTTCCAATGGCATAATTTTTATGGGACTAGTGAAAGCCCATCCATGAACAACCTTAATCTTTTTGCCTGAAGAAAACTGAAACCCCAAAGAATAATTAAAAATCATATGGATAACTGTAATTTGTATTAATTTGGCTGATGGTATAATGAATTACTCATAAAAAATGGGATGAAAAGAATTGTCAGGCCGGAGCAGCCCTGACAGAAACATTTTTTATTGTGTTGCTGAGCTTGCTTATGCCCCTGGTAATCTCCTCATCCTCTGAGAAAGTAAAGTTGAGCCTCATACTGCTCGTATGGCTCCCGTCCGGAGAAAATGCAAGGCCGCTGACATAGCCGACGCCATTTTCAATTGAAGTCTTGAGCATTTCGCTGGTGTTGATCTTCCTGTCCAGTGTTGCCCATATGAACATCCCACCATCCGGTCTTGACCAGGTGGAGTTCTTGGGGAAATAGTCTTCCAGTGCCTTGAGCATAATGTTTCTCTTCTTCCTGTAAAGTTCCACCGTCTTTGGAACCTGCTTGTATATTACGCCTTTTTTCAGGTATTCATATGCGACATACTGCGAGAATGTACTAGATGATAGGTCAAGTGCCTGTTTCAGGAGGTTAAGCTTTGACACAACGCTTTCTGGACCTATGGTATAACCAATTCTCAGACCAGGACACATAACCTTTGAAAATGTCCCGAGATAAATCACGTTTTCGCCTGATTCGTCCATGCTTTTCAGGCTGGGCAACTTTTCACCTGAATAACGCAGCTCACCATATGGGTTGTCTTCAACCAATGGAACCTGATACTTTTCTGACAATTCGATCAGGTGCTTTCTCCTTTCAAGACTCAATGTGTGGCCTGTTGGGTTCTGGTAATTTGGGATTACGTATATGAATCTTGGAAGATCTGATCCGGACTTTAACAATTTGAGCTTATCTTCCACTTTTTGAGTTATGATTCCTTCGCTGTCCATTTCAATTGGAATCATTTTTCCTGCATTTGCATTGAAAGCTGAGATTGCTCCCACGTATGTTGGCGATTCAACCATTACGCCATCTGAATGATTCAGGAATATTTTTCCCAATTCATAAAGACCCTGCTGTGATCCAGAAGTTACAATGATGTTTTTTTCATCAGTCTTGATTTTCTCTGTTTTCAGTACCATTTTACTGATTTCTGTCCTCAATTCAGGCAATCCGCCGGTATTACCGTACTGAAGAGCATATTTTCCGCTTACATCAAGAACTTCATCGACTATTTCCCTGATCTCTTTCATTGGGAATGAAAGAGGATTCGGCATCCCTCCGCCGAAAGAAATGAAATCAGGCATAGAAGCATACTTCAGCAGTTCCCTTATTTCTGATGGTTTC